>NZ_JBFUKN010000030.1:0-66706 GCF_056400845.1 Mycobacterium sp. P4_H6
CACAGATGGTGTCGGCAGCCGGGCGCCCGTCGCCACTTCGGTGATTTGCTACCCGGCGTCGGGCCGCGGATCCGCGCGAGCCGGTCGGCGGGGCGCGTGGACCCGGACCTCGAGGTAGCCGACACACCCCGAATTGTGACGTGCGACACGCCGGTGGACGCGCCGCCCCAATGGTTACGACCTGGGAATTCCACGAATGTTGTTCAGAACATCTTGTATCTCTTCGGTTTGTCGGACACTAGGTGTAGTGTCTGACGGACCGCGAGGCCCCAAAGCTTCAGGAGCCGGCGGAGCAGGATTCGAAAGCGTGTCGGTGGCCCCGTACACAATGGATCCGGCTCTCGAGATCCGGAATTTCCGGGCCCCGCGGTCCGCTGAAACTCAGAGGAAAGCAGTACCCGGTGAGTTGCCGGTCCCGATACAAGCTCAACCCCTTCCACACCACACAGGAGCCGTGCCGCAGATGACCGTCACCGTGTACACCAAGCCCGCGTGCGTGCAGTGCAATGCCACCTACAAGGCGCTGGACAAAGAGGGCATCGCCTACGAGAAGGTCGATATCAGCATCGACGCCGAAGCCCGGGATTACGTCATGGCGCTCGGCTACCTGCAGGCGCCCGTCGTGGTCGCAGGCAACGACCACTGGTCGGGTTTCCGTCCGGACCGGATCAAGGCGCTCGCCGGCACCACGGCCGCCGTCACGGCCTGACCCGACGGATCCGGCGACAGCGAGGAGGAGACCATGAGTCATCTCGTGTACTTCTCCAGCGTGTCGGAGAACACCCACCGCTTCGTGCAGAAGCTGGGCTTTCCCGCCGACCACGTCACCCGGATCCCGCTGCACGGCCGTATCGAGGTGGACCAGCCGTTCGTGCTCGTCCTGCCGACGTACGGCGGGGGCAGGGTCAGCCCCGATATCAACAGCGGGGGCTATGTCCCCAAACAGGTCATCGCATTTCTGAACAACGAGCACAACCGGTCGTTGATCCGCGGCGTCATCGCCGCCGGAAACAACAACTTCGGTGAGGAATTCGCCTACGCGGGCAATGTGGTGTCCGCCAAGTGCGGCGTGCCCTACCTCTACCGCTTCGAACTCATGGGAACCCCGGACGACGTGGAATCCGTCCGTGCGGGCTTGGAAGACTTTTGGAAGGAACAGACGTGCCACCAACCGTCACAGCTGCAGAGCCTGTAACCACGGGCGCTCATGCGCTCCCGGGGGAGACGGACTACCACGCGCTCAACGCGATGCTCAACCTGTACGACAAAGACGGCAACATCCAGTTCGACAAGGACCGGGAAGCCGCCAACCAGTACTTCCTGCAGCACGTCAACCAGAACACGGTGTTCTTCCACAACCAGGACGAGAAGCTCGACTACCTGGTCAAGGAGAACTACTACGAGCGCGAGGTGCTCGACCAGTACTCGCGGAACTTCGTGAAGTCGCTGGTCGACCGCGCCTTCGCCAAGAAGTTCCGGTTCCCGACCTTCCTGGGTGCGTTCAAGTACTACACGTCCTACACGCTGAAGACCTTCGACGGGAAGCGCTACCTGGAGCGCTTCGAGGACCGCGTGGTCATGGTGGCGCTGACGCTGGCCGCCGGCGACACCGACCTGGCCGAGAAGCTGGTCGACGAGATCATCGACGGACGGTTCCAGCCGGCCACCCCGACGTTCCTCAACTCGGGCAAGAAGCAGCGCGGTGAGCCGGTGTCCTGCTTCCTGCTGCGCATCGAGGACAACATGGAGTCCATCGGGCGCTCCATCAACTCGGCCCTGCAGCTGTCCAAGCGCGGCGGCGGAGTCGCGTTGCTGCTCACCAACATCCGTGAGCACGGCGCACCGATCAAGAACATCGAGAACCAGAGCTCGGGCGTCATCCCGATCATGAAGCTGCTGGAGGACTCGTTCTCCTACGCCAATCAGCTGGGTGCGCGCCAGGGTGCCGGTGCGGTGTATCTGCACGCGCATCACCCCGACATCTACCGGTTCCTCGACACCAAGCGCGAGAACGCCGACGAGAAGATCCGGATCAAGACGCTCTCCCTGGGCGTGGTCATCCCGGACATCACCTTCGAACTGGCCAAGAAGAACGAGGACATGTACCTGTTCTCGCCGTACGACGTCGAGCGCGTCTACGGCGTGCCGTTCGCCGACATCTCGGTCACCGAGAAGTACTACGAGATGGTCGACGACGCGCGGATCCGCAAGACCAAGATCAAGGCGCGCGAGTTCTTCCAGACGCTGGCCGAGCTGCAGTTCGAGTCCGGCTACCCGTACATCATGTACGAGGACACGGTGAACCGGGCCAACCCGATCGCCGGCAAGATCACCCACAGCAACCTGTGCTCGGAGATCCTGCAGGTCTCCACCCCGTCGGAGTTCAACGAGGATCTGTCCTACGCCAAGGTCGGCAAGGACATCTCGTGCAACCTGGGCTCGCTGAACATTGCCAAGGCGATGGACTCGCCGGACTTCGCGCAGACCATCGAGGTGTCCATCCGGGCGCTCACCGCGGTGAGCGACCAGACCCACATCTGGTCGGTGCCCTCGATCGAGCAGGGCAACAACAGCTCGCACGCCATTGGGCTGGGGCAGATGAACCTGCACGGCTACCTGGCCCGCGAGCGCATCCACTACGGCTCCGAAGAGGGCGTGGACTTCACCAACATCTACTTCTACACGGTGCTCTACCACGCCCTACGCGCGTCGAATCTCATTGCCATCGAACGGGGTTCACGGTTCGGCGGGTTCGAGCAGTCCAAGTACGCCTCGGGTGAGTTCTTCGACAAGTACACCGACCAGCTCTGGGAGCCGGCCACCGACAAGGTGCGAAAGCTGTTCGCCGACGCGGAAATCCACATCCCGACCCAGGACGACTGGAAGCTGCTCAAGGAGTCCGTGCAGAAGCACGGCATCTACAACCAGAACCTGCAGGCCGTGCCGCCGACCGGTTCGATCAGCTACATCAACCACTCGACCAGCTCGATCCACCCGGTGGCCAGCAAGATCGAGATCCGCAAGGAAGGCAAGATCGGTCGCGCCTACTACCCGGCGCCGTACCTCACCAACGACAACCTGGACTACTACCAGGACGCGTACGAGATCGGGTACGAGAAGATCATCGACACCTACGCCGCGGCCACCCAGCACGTGGACCAGGGCCTGTCGCTGACGCTGTTCTTCAAGGACACCGCCGATACCCGTGAGGTCAACAGGGCGCAGATCTACGCCTGGCGCAAGGGAATCAAGACGCTGTACTACATCCGTCTGCGCCAGATGGCCCTGGAGGGCACCGAGGTCGAGGGTTGCGTCAGCTGCATGTTGTAGCGCTCGCGTAGCCAGAAGCAGGCCAGGGGACACGTCCCCTGGCCTGCTTCTCTTATGTCTGTGGCGATGAGTTCCGGAGCCCCGCCCGGTCTATCCATTGACGGCGCCCGCTCCCGGACGCCGTGGACCACAGGAGCCCCCGATGCACACCACCCTCTTCGTGAACCTGCCCGTCGCCGACCTGGAGCGCTCGCGAAAGTTCTTTGCCGACCTCGGCTACTCCTTCAACGCGACGTTCTCGGGACCTACCGCGGTGACAGTCGTGTTGGGCCGGAATCAGTTCGCGATGCTGATACAGCGCGATGCCTTCGACGCGCTACACCCGTTCGAGACCGCGGCACCCTCGGTGAAGGAGTGCGTGATCTGCCTGGGTGTCGAGAGCCGAGAGTGCGTGGACGGGTTGGTGGACCGTGCCCTCGCCGCGGGCGCTGCGGCAGGAGACTGCGAGGACCACGGCGATATGTACGGCCGCAGCTTCACCGACCCGGACGGGCACTCGTGGCAGATATTCTGGATGGACCCGGCCGCCGTCGAGGCTGGCGCCGAGGAGTTGGACGCCGCGGTGGGGTGACGGGGCTGAATGCGCGGTGTGGAACCATCCGTCCATGAGCACGACGGGAACCGAACCGGACGCACCACGACCTAACCATCGGGTCAAGTACGCGATGGCCGTCGCGGTGTCGGTCGTCGTGGCCATCGCCGCGGTGGTCGTGGTCGTGGTCGTCGGAGACGTTCCGGGCCGGATCAGCCGTGCGCTAGGTGGCGTCTCGAGCGAGCCCCTGTACTCCGCGCAACGGCTGGACGCGGAACTCGACGTGGTGCGCGCCCAGCTCGGCGAGCTGCCCATGCGGCGGGTGGACGTGACGTCCAACCTGATCTCGGTCGAGGCCGTCGCCGCTGACGGTCAGCTTCACAAGTACTGGGTGCGCGACGGCGAGGTGGAGGACGTGGACTCGATCGCCGACCTGCATGCCGGCGAGACGGCGTTCACAGCGGCGGACCTGTCGGGGCAGCGGATACGCGCGGCAGTGGCCGATGTCCGCAGTCTCGGCAAGCCCGGCGACATCGAACTGGTCTCCTACATTTTCCGTCCGAGTCATCCGCTGTCGGTGGCCGTGTGGATACGGCACGACCCGGTGAGCTCGGTGCTGCACTTCGATCCGCGCGGCGGTTCCGCCGTGGTGCGCGAGGAGTCGATCGAGACCGACGAACACACCTCATCGTTCGGCGGTTGCTGGTGTTGACCAGGCGGTGGCCGGAGTGCGCGATGATGTCCCGGTGTCGACCACCGTTGAGGCGATCCTCATCACCGCCCTGGTATTCGGGATCGTCGCCGCGATCTTCGGCGTGATCTACGTCTGGGACAAGTGGGGCAAGGGTTCTCGACTGGAGCAGCGTGTCGATCGCTTCTTCGATCGCCTCAGCGACCTGTTCGACCGGTAGGCCGCCCCGGGTAGCCGGCGTACCCCAAGGCGATCGCGATGGCGGCGAACTTGAGTGAGGCCGCGACCTGGGCGCGACGCGCATTGGCCGGGATGTCCCGCCGGTCGAGCACGCGCAGCAGCGCCACTCCCTCGATGGCGTCGGCCGCGACGGCACCGGCGACGATGCCCGGTACCCATGCCGCGTGACCCCGGCGTCGCCGGCGTCGGTCGACGAGCAACCCGAGCAGGATTCCGTAGCTGCTCATGTACCCGAAGTCCAGCCGCATGGACTGGCGGGCTGCGCGCCGGCCGTCCGGGCCCCAGCGGCCCATGATGGCCTCCGCTTTGGCGGCAGTGCCCGCGAGCTCGAGCGGGATGACTCCCGGTCCGCCTGCGGCCTGCATCCGACGGTCCAACCGCATCATCACCGCGGTATAGCCGACGAACACGGCCGCGGCCGCGGCGATCCGGTTCATCAGCTCTTGCGCGGCTTGTCCGCCTGCAGCGCCTTCACCCGGCGCTCCTCGCTCAGCACCGCCTGGAAGCTCTCGCGTTCGGCGACCAGCCAGTCCGGCTTCTCCTCGAGCAGCGCAGTGATCTGCGCGGTGGTGAGCGCTTCGGTGACCCCGCCGCGGGCCAGGCCGGCGATCGACACGCCCAGCTTGGCTGCCACCAGGTTCTTCGGGTGCGGCCCGTTCTTGCGGAGGTCCTGAAGCCACTGCGGCGGCTCCTCCTGCAGTGCTGCGAGTTCGCCGCGGGTGATCGCGTTCTCCTGGAATTCCGCAGGCGTCGCAGGGAGGTACACGTCCAGCTTCTTCGCCGCGGTGGCGGGTTTCATGGACTGCGCGTTGGGCCTGCTCATGACCAGAGCTTATCGATGAGGACCAGCGGTAGCCTGATGCGGTGCCCCAGCCCTCGCTGACCCTCGGCTACGTCCCGGGAGGGACGCCCGCGAAGTGGGCCCGGACCTGGGCGCAGCGCCACCCCGATGTACCCCTGCACCTGCGCACCGTCGCCGCGGCCGACGCCGCCGACCAGGTGCGCACCGGTGCCGTCGACGTCGTGGTGCTGCGGCTGCCCGCCGACACCTCGGGGCTGTCCGTCATCCCGCTCTACGAGGAGAACACGGTGGCGGTGGTCCCGGCCGATCACCTGCTCACGGCCGCCGACACGATCACCGCCGCGGACCTCGACGGTGAGCCGACCCTGCGTCCGCTCGACCACGTCGTCGACTGGGCGGACGCCCCTGGTGCCCCGGTCGTACACCGCCCCGAAACCACAGAGGACGCAATAGAACTCGTGGCCACCGGGATGGGTACGCTCATCGTTCCGCAGTCGCTGGCCCGGCTGCACCACCGCAAGGACCTGACGTTCCGCCCGATCACCGACGCGCCCACCTGCCCGGTGGCGCTGGCCTTCGCCGACGGACCGCAGTCCGAGCTCGTCGAAGAGTTCATCGGGATCGTGCGCGGCCGCAAGCCGAGTTCGTCGCGCGGACAGGCCGAGTCGGCACCGAAACGCACCGCCCGGGAAAAGACACTCGCCAAACAGGCCGCCCGCGCCGCCGCGGGAAAGGTCGCCCGTAAGCCGGGACCGGCCAAGCGCGGCCGCCGCTGACGCTCAGGCCGACAGGTCCAGCGTCGTCCCGATTCCCCGTGCGGTGGCACGCTCGACGAGCGTATGTGCGGTCACCAGGTCCTGCAGCCCGATGCCGACCGAATTGAACAGGGTGATGTCGTCCTCGCTGTGCCGGCCCCGCCGCGCATCGATGATCACCTCACCCAGTTCGACGCTGACATCGGCCTCGGACAGCTGGCCCTCCGCGATGGCCAGCAGTACGTCACCGGACTTGGCCAGCGCGGTCGCTCGGCTGTCGACCACCAGGCGCACCGAACCCATTCCGGCGCCGTCGATCTCGCGGTGATCGGCGCGCGGCGGTGCCCCGACGGCATTGAGGTGCAGGCCGGGCCGGAACCAGGCGCCGTGCACGATCGGCTCCTTGGAGGGTGTCAGCGTGCAGACCACATCGGCCGCGGCGAGCACCTGCCGCGGGGATTCGGCGTATTCGACGCTCAGATCCAGATCGGCCACCCGGCCGCGGAACGCCTCCACGGTCGCCGGGTTGCGTGACCAGACGAGCACCTTCTCCACCGGGCGCACCCGCGCGATGGCCCGGGTGTGCTCGACGGCCAGGGTTCCCGCCCCGATCAGACCGAGAGAGCTGCTGGTCTCGCGGGCCAGGTGCGCGGTGGCCACCGCACTGGCCGCCGCCGTCCGGACCGCGGTGATGAGCCGGCCGTCGAGCACCGCGCGGCATTCGCCGGTCTCGGCCGACATCAGCAGGATGGTGGACCGTTGCGTCGGCAACCCGCGGTCGCGGTTGAACGGCATGTCCGACAACATCTTCACCGCGCTGGATCGCTGCCGCGAGGAGGTGGCCGCCATCGGTAGCGCGGCCCCGCCGCCGTCCAGTGCCAGGTTCGCCGGTGCCGGATTGCCTGCGGTGCCGGCCGCCAGATCCGCGTGGGCGCGTTCGACGGCATCGTAGACGCCCGCCCGGTCGATCAGGGCGTTGATGTCGGAGTGGGTGAGAACGAGGGTCATGGGAGGTCCTTGGTAGAAAGGGCGGGGGTCAGACGCGGCCGACGTAGGGGACCGTCAGGCAGGACGGTGCGGTGCGGCCGCCGACGAATCCGCTGATGGCGATCAAGGCGATCAGGTAGGGCAGCATCACCAGGACCGCATAGGGGATATCGACCCCGACCGCGGGCAGCGCGAACTGCATCGCCCGGGCGACACCGAAGAACAGCGCGGCCCATAGGATTCCGGTGATCTTCCAGCGGCCGGCGATGACGGCGACGACGGCGAGGTAACCCATTCCGGCGGTCATGTTCTCGCTGAAGGAGCGCACCTCTGACAGCGCGAGCTGAGCACCGGCCAATCCACCGGCACCCGAGGCGATGAGCACCCCGAGCGCCCGGGTCCGGTTGACCGCGAGCCCGGTCCATCCTGCCGAGGTGGCGTCCTCACCGACCGCGTCGATCCGGATACCGGCCATCGTGCGGGCAGAGAAGACCACGGCGAGCACGACGATGGCCCCGATGCACAGGTAGCCGAGCAGGGTCTGGCCGAACACGGCGGGGCCGATGACGGGCAATTCGCTGAGCACCGGGATCCGGATGTCGGCGAAGGCAGCCACGTTCTGCCCCTTGCCGTCGGCGAGCAGAATCCGCGCGCCGAAGGTGGTGAGTCCCAGCGCCAGCGCGTTCGCCGCGATGCCGACCACGATCTGATCGGCGCGGAATCGCACGCTCAGCAGTGCCTGACCGAGCCCGAACAGGAGGCCGGCGAGCAGCCCGGCGAGTGCGCCCGCGACGGCCGATCCGGTGCTCACCGAGCCGAGGACGCTGGCGAACGCGCCGGTCAGCATCATGCCCTCCATGCTGAGGTTGAGCACTCCGGCCCGCTCACTGATCGATTCGCCGCTCGCGGCGAGCAACAGCGGGATCGCGAATGCCACACCGCTGGAAACTATTTCGGTGAGCATGGCGATGTTCATACGGCTACTTTCTGAGCGGAGGGCCGGGTGGTGGTCGTCCACCAGGCTGCGCCGGCGATCACGATGATCAGGACGCTCTGCACGACGGTGATGGTGGAGGACGGGACCCCGGCGGCCAGTTGCAGGTTGATGCCGCCGGACACCAGGAATCCGAACAGCAGGGAGACCGCGGCGACGGCGGTCATGGATCCGCGAGCGAGCAGGCCGACCACCAGCCCGGCGAACCCGAAGCCCGAGGAGAACCCGTCCGCCAGGATGAACGGCGCGGTGGTGACCAGGCAGCCGCCGGCCAGCCCGGAGAAGGCCCCCGCGGTGGTGAGTCCGAGGACGGCGGTGCGGTCGACCTGCACACCGAGGCGCGCCGAGGCGGCCCCGGACAGCCCGACCGCGCTCAGACGCAGTCCGGCGGCGCTGTGTCGCAGCATGATTCCGACGGCGGCCACCAGAATGACGGCGAGCACGATGGCGATGGTCGCCGGATTCTTGGCCAGACCCAGCACCGGGAGGTGAGCCGAGGCGGCCAGCGGCTCGGACTGCGGAAGTGTCTCCGAGGACGTCATGGGCTGGCGCAGCAAGGAAGGTTCCTGCACCATCAGCACCACCAGCGCCAGGCCGACGAAGTTCAGCAGCAGCGTGGTGATGATCTCGCTGGTGCCCCGTTTCACCCGCAGCCAGGCGGCGACCGCGGCCCATCCGGCGCCGGCCAGTGCCGCGGCCGTCAGCGTGGTGAGCACTCCGATCGGCGTCGGTATACCCGCCGGCATCGCCACCCCGACCGCGGTGGCGGCGATGCCGCCCAGGCACAGCTGACCCTCGCCGCCGACGTTGACCAGCCCGGCCCGGTAGGCGATGGTGAAACCGGCCGCCACCAGCATGAGCAGAGCCGCATTGTTCAAGGATGTGCCGATGGCGAACGGCGATCCCAGGGTGCCGTCGACGAGTGCGTCGACGACGTCGGCGGGTCCGGCGCCGGCGGCAGCGGCCAGGACGAAGCCGACAAGCGCCGCGATGACCATGGCGGCCAGCGCCACCACCACCGGGTGGCGGGGGTGCAGGGTCGGCGTCATGTGCTCACTCCCGTCATGAGGGTGCCGATTTCGTGTGCCGCCGTGTCGGATTGCGTGGGCACCGAGCCCAGCAGCCGGCCCCGGTAGGCGACGACGATCCGGTCGCACACCGCGATCAGTTCGTCGATCTCACTGGAGGTGACCAGTACCGCGGCCCCGTCATCGGCGGCGGCGCGCAGCCGGTCCAGCACGAACGCGACCGCGCCGGCGTCGAGGCCGCGGGTGGGCTGGGCGGCCACCACCACCCGCAATCCGGCGGTGGACAGCTCACGCGCCAGCACCACCTTCTGCTGATTGCCCCCCGACAGCGATCCGATCGGTGCGTCGGGTCCCGGTGCGCGAATGGAGAACTCGGTGATGGCGGCGGCCGCGTCCGCGCGCATCCGCGTGCGGTCGAGCAGTCCCCAGCGCCGGTAAGCGGACAGCCGGGGCATGGCGATGTTCTCCGCGATGGACAGGGCACCGATGATGGCCTCGGCGTGGCGGTCTTCGGGGATCACCGCGACACCGCCGGCGGTCCGATCCGCGGGGGTCGCGGTGGTCAGGTCGGCACCGTCGATGTGTACCGAGCCCGCGTCCGCGGCGAGGGCGCCGGAGAGCACCGAGGTCAGTTCGGACTGCCCGTTGCCCTCCACGCCGGCGATGCCGACGATCTCACCCCGCCCGACGGTGAGGTCCACCTCGTCGAGTGCGGTGCTCCCGTCGGCCCGGGTGACGCGCAACCCGCTGATCTGCAGCACCGCGTCGCCGCCGGCGCCACGGCGTGATCGGGGAGCGACGGCGCGGTCCAGCGGTTCGGTATCGCCGAGCATCAGCTCCAGCAGGGTGGACATGCCCATCTCGGAGACCCGGCCGCCACCGACGACGGTGCCGCCGCGCAGCACCGTGGCCTCATCGGCGGCGCGGGCCACCTCACCCAGTTTGTGGGTGATCAGCACGACGGACTTTCCGTCGGCGGTCAGAGCCGCGCAGGTGGCGATCAGCGCATCGATCTCCTTCACATCGAGCACCGCGGTGGGCTCGTCGAGCAGGATCAGCTGCGGGTCACGCAACAATGCCTTGACGATCTCGACCCGTTGCCGCGCACCGACGGTCAGCCCGCCGACGGTGGCCTTCGGGTCGACACGCAGCCCGTAGCTGTCGGCGATGCGATCCAGATCGGTGGCCAATTGAGCGCGCGGCGGGCGGAACCCGTCCCGGCCGAGCAGCAGATTGTCCGCGACGGTCATGGTGGGGATCAGCGAGAAATGCTGATGGACCATCGCCACCCCGGCCTGCAGGGCGTCGGCGGGGTTGCGCGGGCGGTACTCGTTGCCGCCCAACGTCATACTGCCGGTGTCGGGGGAGACGGTGCCGTAGATGCTGTTGCACAGGGTGGACTTGCCCGCCCCGTTCTCGCCCAGAATGCAGTGCACCGAGCGGGGCTTCACGTTGAGCGTGACGCCATCCAGGGCGCGGACCGGGCCGAAGGACTTGCCGACGCCGCTCATGGCGAGCAGTGCGGTGCGTTCGGGAGCTGTGGTGGTCATCGGTGCCGGCTCACTCAGTACGGTGTGACACTGCCGGCGACGATCGCCGCCTGGGCATCGGTGACGGCGGCGGCGACCGCGGGATCCGTTGTGCAGGTCAGAAACTCGCTACCGCCCTTGTCAGTGGTGACACCGAAGGGCACCTGCACGGCGGTCCAGCTGCCGTCGAGCACCGAGGACACCGCGTATTCGATCTCGGTGCCGATATCGGTGCGGACATACCCCGCGTAGACGCTGTCGGTGCATTCGCCGGGGATCGGGCCGCCGTTGAGCCGGTTACCGGATTCCTTGGCGGCCTGTTCCATGCCCTGCTTGCCGAGGTTGACGATCTGGCCGAGCACATCGGCGCCGCCGGCGTAGGCGGTGCCGGCGGCCTGCTTGGCCTTCGCCGGATCGTTGAAATCACCGACGTATTGCGGGTTCAGCACGGTCACGTCGGGGCGGACGAAGCGTGCGCCGTTGCCGAAGGCGGTGGCGGCGTTGACGATGGCGGGCAGTTCGACGCCGCCGACGAAGCCGACCGTGCCGGTCTTGGACGCCGCGGCGGCAGCCGCGCCGGAGAGGAACTCGGCTTCGGCCTGCTGCGGGTCGTAGTAGGCGAGGTTCGGCAGCGGCTCGGCGTCCGAGGGGCCGCCGATCTCGACGAACTTCACGTCCGGGAACTGCGGGGCGACCTTGCGCACGTCGGCGTCGGTCTGCCCGCCCACCGAGATCACCAGGTCGTTCTGGGAGGCGAACCGCTGCAACGCCTGCTGATAGTCGGCAGCGGCCACCTGTTCGACATAGCTGGCGTCGATGTTGTCGCCGTGGGTGGCCTGGATGCGTTGGAAGCCTTCATATCCCGATTGCATGAAGCCGGTGTCGTTGACGGATCCGGGCAGGAACACCCCGACGGACAGTGCGTCGCTGTCGGCGGCGTCGCCGGAGGAGCCGCAGGCGGTGGTGGCCACGGCGAGCGCTCCCGCGGTGGCCAGGGCAAGGATTTTCGGCAGGGTCTTCACGGATTCTCCTGGTCTCGGTGGCTACCGGTTAGCGGTATACCGTTACGCAGAAGCATCGAGCCCGGCCATTTCGGTGCGGTTAAACGAATGTAAGGATCGAGTTAATGGTATACCGCTATTGAGGCGTGGGTTAAGCTCGACGGCAACGCCGACGGGAAAGGCTCAGGAAGTGACCTCAGTTGTTGCGCACAGTCGAAAGCCGTTGCGCGAACATGCCTATGACGAGTTGCGGGCCCGCATCGTCGGCCTGGAACTGGCACCCGGCACCCGGCTGATCGAGCGTGATCTGGCCGAAGAGCTCAAGGTGTCGCGCATCCCGTTGCGTGAGGCGATGCAGCGACTCGCCCAGGACGGACTGGTTGTCGTGGTGCCCCGCCAGGGTGCGATCGTGTCACCGTTCACCGTCGACGATGTCCGGGATCTTTTCGATGTCCGGGAGAGCCTGGAAGTGCTGGCCGCCCGGCTGGCCGCCGAGCGGGCCGATCAGGCGGGTCTGGATCTGCTTGCCGCGCAATTGGATACCGCACGGAGGGCGACCGAGCGCAAAGACGGCCCCGCCATCGCGGCCGCCAATGCCAGGTTTCACGTGATCATCGTCGATCTGGCGGCCAACCCGCTGCTGGAGTCGCTGCTGGAACCGCTTCAGGCGCGGGTGCAGTGGCTGTTCCATCTCACCAGCGATCGTGACGCCCACGTCCAGTGCCACGAACATGAGGAGTTGCTGGCCGCGATCGCTGAGCACGACCCCGACCGGGCTGCCGCGTCGGCGTTCCATCATGTGCACTCCGGTCGCGCGCACAGCTTGGAGCTGGCAGCGCAGTGGTCGCGGGTGGAGATCGACCCGATCGAGCTCACCAAGAGCCGGCGCCGCGGCGCGGGATAGGGACGTCAGATCGTCAGTGTGCCGTCGGAGTTGATGGTCCACTCCGGGTTGAGCGCGACTTCCCAGACGTGACCGTCGGGGTCGGCGAAGTATCCCGAATACCCGCCCCAGAACACCTTTTCGGCCGGTTTGAGGATCGTCGCGCCGGCGGCTTCCGCCTCGGCCAGCACGGTGTCGACATCGGCCTCGGTGCGCTGGTTGATCGCGATGCTGATACCGCTGAACCGGCCGTCGATCGGATGGTGGGCGTCTTGGGCGAGATCCGCGCGGCCGAACAGCGCCAGGGCGATGCCGGCGAGCTGATAGAACACCACTCCCTCGGGCGCGGCCTTGGGTTTCCAACCCAGACCCTGCTCGTAGAAGGTGCGGGCCCGGTCGAGGTCGTCAACGCCGAGCGTGATCAAGCTGATGCGTTGTTCCATGCTCCGCAGGTTACGCATGCCCCCCGACAAGCACGCCTCACCAGCTGTCGGGCTGGCCGGGGAGGTAGGTGCCGATCGACCACTGCCGGCCCTCGGGGTCGAGCAGCTCCACCCGGAAGTTGCCCCACGCCGTGGTCTCGGGAGCGACGAGAACCGTGCTTCCGGCGGCGACCGCGCGCTGGTGAATGACGGTGACCTCGGCGTCGTCGACCACGACGTACAGACCCGAACCGACGCAGTCGCCCTTGGGGGCGGGCACGTCGTAGCCGCGGTCGTCGTGCTGCACACACAACACCGCGTCACCGCGGCGCAACTCCACATGAAAGAGCTGGCCGCCCTCGCCGAAGCTGCGCACCACCTCGAACCCGAGAACGCCGGTGATCCAGCGCACCGCTGCCTCGGGGTGGCGGTAACAGATGAACGCGGTCGGCTGCCCAGTCGTCATGGCTCAGGTGTACCCCTCACCCCCGACACCGGGCAGTGACTACTTCACCTTGTGCTGAGGCCCCTGTGCCTTCTTGTACAGCGCCCTGAGCATCCGATCCCGGAACGCGGCATTGTCGATGAGCTTGATGCCGGCGTCGGCGACCTTCGGGTAGCCGATCAGCTTGTGCATGTAGCGGCCGCGCTTGTATTCCTTGCCCCACGCCGCTTCCATGCGCTGCGCGTAGTTCGTGAAATCGTCGGGACCGCCGTTGTTCAACGCGGCGACCGCACACTCGCCGGCGGCCAGACCGGACTCGAGGGCCTTGGAGATGCCCGCCCCGGAGGCCGGCTTCCCGGCACCCAGTGAGTCGCCGGTGAAGAGCACGCCGGGTCGCCACGGCGGCCAGGCGGTGAAGCCCATCGGCAGTCGCCAGGCCCGTACGCTCTTGTTCTTCTTGAGCTCCTCGATGGGCGGGGCTTCCCACTCGGCGGGCAGGCCGCGCAGGAACTCACCGAGGAACTGGGTGGCGTTGATCGACTGCCAGTTCTTGTAGCTGTTCACGTAGCCCAGGCCGATGTTGAAGATGTTCCCGCCCATCGGGAAGACCCAGCCGTAGCCCGGCAGCTGATCACCCTGGAACAGCAGCTTCAGATAGATGTCGAGGCTGTCGTTGTCGGGCCGGTTGAGGTGCATCTCGGAGCGGATGGCGATCGCCGAGTAGCCGTTGTACTCCGAATCCAGCTTGAGGGCGCGTTTGATGGGGGAGTAGGCGCCGTCGGCGGCGATGACCGCGTCGCCGAGCACCTTCTCGCCGCTCTTGAGCACCACGCCGACCACGCGGCCGGTGGCATCGAATTCGGGTCCGGCGACCTCGGCGCTCTGACGCACTTCGGCGCCGGCGGATTCGGCGTGCTTGAGCAGCACGGTATCGAGGTGCTCGCGACTCACGGTGTGACCGTGATCGGGCATTCCCGGGCGGCGCGGGAACGACAGCTCCCATGCGCTGGGGCTGAACACCGTCACCTTGTTCACCCGGTGGTAGGTGGCGACCTCGTCGGCCAGGCCCATCTTCTGCAGGTAGCTCACGGCGCGTGCGGTCAACCCGTCACCGCACGGTTTGGATCGGGGGAACTCGGCCTTGTCCAGGACGACGACACGCGCGCCGGCCTGGGCGGCCTGCCACGCGGCGGCCGAACCTGAGGGGCCCCCGCCCGCGATCACAACGTCGTATCGGGCAGTCATTGTCTCGTCTCGATGAGGTGGGCTGTGGACCTTTGGATGTTACCGAAGCAACGTGCAGGCCGCCGGTTGGCGGAATCTCGGCCGGGGGTTACCCACTCACGGTGCGGGCCAAACCGCCCGCACGGCCCGGCAGTCTGACCAGGTCAGCATCGCCCGGTACAGTGAGCGGGTGCGCAGACCATCGCTTCCGCTGCCGGGACAGCCCGGCGTGAAGGTCGATGCGCGCAGCGAACGTTGGCGTGAGCACCGCAAAAACGTCCGGGCGGAGATCGTCGAGGCCGCCTTCCGCGCCATCGACCGCCTCGGCCCCAACGTGAGCGTGCGCGAGATCGCCGAGGAGGCGGGCACCGCCAAACCAAAGATCTACCGCCACTTCACCGACAAGTCGGACATGTTCGCTCAGATCGGCGAGCGCATGCGAGACATGTTGTGGGCTGCGGTCATCCCGTCCATCGATATCGAGTCCGACTCGGCGCGCCAGGTCATCGGCCGCGCCGTCGAGCACTATGTCGAACTGGTGGAACAGCATCCGAACGTGGTGCGTTTCCTGCTGCAGGGCCGTTTCGCCGATCAATCCGCTGCCGCGATGACCACCGTCAACCGGGGACGCGACATCACCCTTGCGATCGCCGAGATGGTCAGCGGTGAGCTCAGTGAGATGGATCTCAATCCCGCCGTCTTCGAACTGGCCGCCTTCGCGCTGTTCGGCACGGCGGCATCGGCCACCGACTGGTGGCTGGGCGGCGACGCCGACAGCCCCCGCAGGATGCCCGCCGAGGAGTTCGTCGCTCATATGACGACGATCATGATGGGTGCGGTGAACGGCACCGCCGAACTGATGGGCGTCCAGATCGATCCCGATCAGCCCATTCACGACGCGGTGCGCCGCCAGGAGCCCGCGCAGCAGGCCTGACCGGAACTCCGCACCCACCTGGGGCGTTGACAGTTGTTATCCGCTGCCGGAAGACTGAAAAGTATCCGGTACCGGCGTTCCCAGGAAAGGCGTTGACGTCATGTCTGCCATCACCACCCGCGCACTGATCATCGGTTCTGGATTCTCCGGACTCGGCATGGGGATCGCGCTGAAGAAACAGGGCGTCGACTTCCTGATCCTGGAGAAGGCCGATGAGATCGGCGGTACCTGGCGCGACAACACCTACCCCGGCTGCGCGTGTGACATCCCGTCGCACATGTACTCGTTCTCGTTTGAACCGAAGGCCGATTGGACCCACATGTGGTCCTTCCAGCCCGAGATCTTCGACTATCTCAAGGGTGTCACCGACAAGCACGGCCTGCGTCGCAGTATCCGGTTCGGCACCCACGTCGACCGTGCGCACTGGGACGAGGACGAATCGCGCTGGCATGTGTTCGATACCGCCGGCCAGGAATACATCGCGCAGTTCCTGGTCTCCGGTGCCGGCGGACTGCACATCCCGCTGATCCCCGACATTCCCGGAGTCGACGAATTCGCCGGTGCGGCTTTCCATTCCGCGCAGTGGGATCACGATGTGGACATCAGGGGCAAACGGGTCGCGGTGATCGGCACCGGCGCCAGTGCCATCCAGATCGTGCCGGCCATCGTCGAGGACGTCGCCGAATTGCAGCTCTACCAACGCACCCCGGCCTGGGTGATGCCGCGGCCCAACAACGCCTTCCCGCAGTGGATGCGCAACGTGTTCCGCCGGGTGCCCGGTGTCCGGGCGCTACTGCGCGCCGGCATCTACTGGATTCATGAGGGCGTCGGCTTCGCCATGACCAAACAGCCCCGGTTGCTCAAGATCGGTGAGCTGATGGGTAGATGGAATATCAAGCGCAGCATCAAAGATCCCGAACTGCAGCGCAAGCTCACCCCCGATTATCGGGCCGGATGCAAGCGAATCCTCAACTCCGACACCTACTATCGTGGGATCGCGAACCCGAAGGCCAGTGTGATCACCGAGCGGATCGAGCGGGTGACCCCGAGCGGTGTCCGCACCGTCGACGGGGTCGAGCATCCGGTGGACGTGTTGGTGTGGGCCACCGGATTCCACGTCACCGACTCCTACACCTACGTGGACATCAGGGGCGCCGACGGTGAGGATCTGGTGGACCGCTGGACCTCCGAGGGGATGGCGGCCCACCGCGGGATCACCGTCGCCGGGATGCCGAACCTGTTCTTCCTGCTCGGACCGAACACCGCGCTCGGGCACAACTCGGTGGTCTTCATGATCGAGTCCCAGATCCGTTACGCCGCCCAGGCCATCGCCGCGGTGGACAAGGCGGGTGCCGTCGCACTGGCACCGAGCCGCCGCGCGCAGGACGAGTTCAATGCCGAGCTGCAGCGCGACCTGGCCGGCACCGTGTTCAGCACGGGCGGTTGCCAGAGCTGGTACATGGACTCCCATGGCGTCAACCGCACCCTGTGGAGTGGCATGACCTGGCAGTACTGGCTGGCCACGCGCACGTTCAAGCCCTCGGAGTACCGCTTCACCAGTCGGCCGCAGACGGTGCGTTCCTAGGAGAACCGCGGCCTCCCAGGCGCATTGAGACCCTCCTAGCGTCGGTGTCATGACATCGATGACACGGTTCACCCTGTGGGTCCTCGGCGCTCTGGCGGCGACCCTGATGCTCGGATGCAGTAGCAACGCCGAGAATTCGGCACGCGACGGCCAGCAGCAGCGCAACGCCGAGCTGGTGCGCGACGCGTTCGCGCGCGGAGTGGGAGACCAGGACAGCTTCTATGCGATCCTCGCCGACGACGTGGAGTGGACGGTGGCGCGCGCGAACGAGCCGGCCACCTACGCCACCCGCGCGGAATTCCTGCGCGACGGTGCCGGTCCCATCGTCTCCCGGCTCACCGGCCCCATCCAGGCCGAGGTCCGGGAACTGATCACCGAGGGCGACGTCGTGGTGGCCCGCTGGCGCGGCACCGCCACCGCGCTCGACGGGCGCCCGTACGTCAACGACTACGCCTGGGTGATGACGATCCGCGACGAGCGGGTGGTGCGGGTGACCGCGTATCTGGACCTGGTGGCGTTGCAGGAGATGCTCGACAGGGTCGCCCCGGCGGCCGGCTCATCATGATCAGTGGCGACACGCCAGAAACACAACATCTCGTACAGCTCGGCGATGTCGCACACCAGTTGTAGTGTTGGTGTCGTCGCGGGATACATCCCGGCGAAAGCACAAAAAGCCAGGTGAAATGGGGTCCAAGGTGTCCGATGGAATGAAGCTGATCGACCGCGTCTCGGCCATCAACTGGAACCGTCTCCAGGACGACAAAGATGCCGAGGTGTGGGAGCGGCTGACCGGCAACTTCTGGTTGCCCGAGAAGGTGCCGGTCTCCAACGACATTCCGTCCTGGGGCACCCTCAACGAGCACGAGAAGCAGCTCACCATGCGGGTCTTCACCGGCCTGACCCTGCTGGACACCATCCAGGGCACCGTCGGGGCCGTCGCCCTGATCCCGGATGCGCTGACCCCGCACGAGGAAGCCGTCTACACCAACATCGCGTTCATGGAGTCGGTGCACGCCAAGAGCTACAGCAACATCTTCTCCACGCTGTGCTCGACCGCCGAGATCGACGAGGCGTTCCGCTGGTCGGAGGAGAACCCGAACCTGCAGCGCAAGGCGCAGATCGTGATGGACTTCTACAAGGGTGACGACCCTCTCAAGCGCAAGGTCGCCTCCACCCTGCTGGAGAGCTTCCTGTTCTACTCGGGCTTCTACCTGCCGATGTACTGGTCCAGCCGCGCCAAGCTCACCAACACCGCCGACATGATCCGGCTGATCATCCGCGACGAGGCCGTGCACGGCTACTACATCGGCTACAAGTACCAGAAGGGCCTGGCCCTGGTCGACGACGCCCGCAAGCAGGAACTCAAGGACTACACCTACGAGCTGCTCTTCGAGCTCTATGACAACGAGGTCGAATACACCCAGGACCTCTACGACAGCGTCGGCCTGAGCGAGGACGTCAAGAAGTTCCTGCGCTACAACGCCAACAAGGCGCTGATGAACCTCGGGTATGAGGCGCTGTTCCCCAAGGACGAGACCGACGTCAACCCGGCGATCCTGTCCGCGCTGAGCCCCAACGCCGACGAGAACCACGACTTCTTCTCGGGCTCGGGGTCGAGCTACGTGATCGGCAAGGCCGTGGTCACCGAGGACGAGGACTGGGACTTCTGAGCCGTCGGTAGGTGGCAGGCCGGATACTTTCCGACGCTGAGATCGATGACGCGTGGCGGCCGTGGACTCCCGACGAGGTCGCCCGGCGACTGTCATCGGTCACCGCCCCGTGGTGTGTGGCCGCGGGGTGGGCACTGGAACTGTTCTCCGACTCGGCGGCCCGCCCACACCACGACCTTGAGATAGCCGTGCCCGCCGCTCGGTTCGAGGAGATCGAGGCGGCGCTACCGGGATTCGCCTGGGATGTGGTGGGCGACGGCCAGGTATGGCCGTACCCGCAGGAACGGGCGAACCATTTCCAGACGTGGCTGCGCGATCCTGAAAACGGCCACTATCACCTCGACGTGTTCCGGGAACCGCACGTCGCTGACCGTTGGGTCTGCCGCCGCGACCCGGCGATCACCCTGCCGTACAGCCAGCTGATCCTGCGTACCCACAGCGGTATCCCGTATCTGGCGCCCGAGGTGGTGCTGCTGTTCAAGGCCAAGCACCTGCGACCGAAGGACCAGGCCGACTTCGCCCAGGTCTTACCCGCCATGGATCGCGAACGGCGGTCCCGGCTGGGTGGCTGGCTTCACCGGATCCATCCCGGGCACCGGTGGATCCCCGACCTTTCACAGCAAAGTCTGTGACAGCGCTGGGCGTTGTGACGTTTCACCGGGTGAACTCGGTATCAGTGTGCTAGACACGCAAGCGGAATCAGCATGCCGCTAATGGCGCCGACGACTGGAGAACCGATATGACCGAGCCCGTCAGCGCTGCCGAAATCGACGGTGTCGTGCCGCCGGCCGAGCCCAAGAAGTCGAACTGGCGATTCCTCGTCGACGCGCTCAAGCCGTCTACGGTCTGGAAGATGGCTGACGGCCAGCCCGTGGTGCTCAAACAGTTCGTCCAGTTCTGCCTGATCATCGTCTATCCCGGGTGGGTGCTCGGCATCCTGGGCTGCCTTGCCGTCTATGGCCTGTTCTACATCACCGTCTATCCGGTGCTGTGGGTGCTGTTCTGGCCGATGCGGGCCTGGATGAAGAAGAACCGCCCCGAGGAATACGCCGAGAGCCAGCGCAAAAAGTAGCCGGTTACCGTCGGCGTTTGGTGTCGCACCTCAGCGGGCATTCTTCTTACCAAGTTCACGGCCTTTGTTGAGGGTCCTCAATGATCCGAAGCGGAGTCTGGAACGCAGACGGTGAGAAAGCCGCTCCTAGGAGGACATCATGGCGACGATCGCAATGGCCGACACCAATGTCGTCGAACTCTCGACGCGCCGGGCCCGCCGCAACCTGCGAGCGATCAACGAGGCCAAGCACCGGCACCCGTCCTTCATCGGCCGGATGACCGTCGCCAAGAACGACTCCGAGGCGTGTCGGGTCCTGCAGTTCAGGAGCTGACCGGGATCGTTGCGCGCAGCGTGGTGCCCGCACCCGGGGTGCTAGTCACCCCGAACGCACCTGAGAGCGCCTCCACCCGGTCCCGCAGACCGATCAGCCCCGACCCGACGCCTGCTGTGGCGCCACCGACGCCGTCGTCGGTGACCGACAGGTGCAGCACGCCGTCCTCGACGTACAGACACACCGTCACCACGTCCGCTCCGGCGTATTTCGCCGTGTTGGTCAACGCTTCGGCGATGACGTAGTACGCGGCCACCTCCACGGACTCGGGAAGCCGGCCCTCGACTCGCAGGTCGAGTTCGACGGGGATCGGTGATCGCCGCGCCAAGGCCCGCAGCGCGGGTCGCAGCCCGCCACGCGACAGCACCGCCGGGTGCATACCGCGAGAGAGCTCCTGCAGATCGGTGTGCAGTTCCGCCAGACCGGTGACCACCTGCGACAACTCGGCGCGCAACGCCTCGTCGGCGGTAGCCTCGATCGCGCGCAACTCCAGGCTCAACGACACGATCCGCTGCTGGGCGCCGTCGTGCAGATCGCGCTCGAAACCGCGGCGGGCCTCATCGGAGGCGGCCACGATGCGGGCCCGCGACGCGGTCAGCTCGGCGCGGGTCTCGGCATTGGCGATCGCCGTCGACACCAGGTCGGCGAAGTCGCCGATGTGATCCTGGAATTGCGCCGAAATCGCCTGCGGTTGATGCGTTCCCACCAGGAGCGCACCGCGGACAACGCCGTCGACGATCGACGGGGTGCCGGCTCCGGAATGCACCCCGAGGCCCTGCAGGCGGGCTGCGATCGGGCCCGACGCGTCGGCATAATTATCGATACGGTCGGGCAGGCCGGTCGTGCGAATGCGGGCGCTGATGCTGTCGCCGGTCAGCGGAAACCGCTCGCCGACAACCAGTCCGGGGTTGGCCTGTTCGGTCCGGTCCCGCGCCGCCAGCACCACGCACTCATCGGACTCGAAACGGACCAGCGTCACGTGATCGGCGGCCAAGCTGTGGGCCAACTCATCCACAGCGACCGTGTACACCTCGGCGAGGTCGGCCGATCGCGCGACCAGGGTGGCCACCCGGCGCAGTGCGGCCTGCTGCGCGGCCAGCAGATCCGCCTCCCGCCTGCGCTCTTCGGCCTCGGCGGCACGCAGCCGGGCTTGCCCGACAAGCACATTGGTCAGCAACGCGAGCGTCAGGAACACCGCCAGCGCGGGCGCGAGGCTATCCCGGCCCTCCAGGTGCAGATAGGCGTAGACGGCCGCGCTGGCCAGCGAGGTCGCGATGGCCAACCCGAAGTCCCAGCCCGCGGACACCACCAGCACACCCAGCAGCAGCACCGCGCCGAACGCGTTCTCCGGGGCCACCTGCTTGAGCCCGACCACGGCGCCGATCTCGGCGATCAGGAAGACGATCGCGACGACGATGCCCACACCCAACGGCCGAGCGGTCGGGCGCACCACCTGGGCCAGCAGCCGGTTGGGCAGCGATTGCCAGTTCACCGGGAGATGGTATGCGACGGGTGGCGCCGGTGACGCCCGAAGATTCCCGTTAACAGGAATGCCATCGCCTTCGCACCCTGCCAAGCTGGATGCATGAGAGTTCCGCGCTGCTTGATCGTCGACGACAGCGCCGCCTTCCGGGACGCCGCGCGCGCCATGCTGGAGCGCGGCGGTTTCGCGGTGGTCGGCGCCGCTGCGGATGCCGCCGAAGCGGTGCGTCTGACCGAGGAGCTGCACCCCGACGTCGCCCTGGTCGATGTCGATCTCGGTGCCGACAGCGGGTTCGACGTCGCCGGCCTGCTCCACGACGAACACGGCGATGTCGCCGTCATCCTCACCTCGACCCACGACGAGCAGGATTTCTCCGACCTGGTCGCGGCCAGCCCGGCCCGGGGATTCCTGCCCAAGCTCACGCTCACCGCAGACGCGATCCGCGGCCTGCTCTGAGCGGTCAGCGGGCTTCGAGATACATGATGACGGCCCGTACCCGGCGGTGATCATCACCGGTTTCGGGGAGGTCGAGCTTGGTCAGGATGCTGCGCACGTGTTTTTCGACGGTGCCCTCGGTAACCCACAGCCGGCGCCCGATCCCGCCGTTGGACAGCCCCTCGGCCATCAACGTCAGTACCTCGCGTTCCCGCGTGCTCAGCGCGGCGAGCGGATCATCGCGGCGGCGTGCGGACACCAACTCGGCCACCAGCGCGGGGTCGATGACCGACGCACCGTTGGTGACCCGGCGCAAGGTGTCCACGAAATCGTGCACATCGGTGACCCTGCTCTTGAGCAGGTAGCCGATGCTCTGGCCGCCCGCCAGCAGTTCCATGGCGTGGTCGACGTCCACGTGGGCGGACAGCACCATGATCGCCGTCTCCGGCGAGCGCTCGCGGATCACCCGCGCGGCGTCCAGGCCTTCGGTGCTGTGGCCCGGCGGCATCCGGATATCGGTGAGGACGAGATGCGGGCGCTGATCGTGGACGAGGCCCAGCAGTTCCTCGGCGTCGCCGGCCTGTCCGATGACCTCGAATCCTTCGCGCTGCAGCAGGCTGGCCAAACCCTCGCGCAGCAGCACGTCATCGTCGGCGATGACCACCCGTAGGGCATCCATGCGGTCCTTCCGGCGCCGACCCATTCAGCGCGGCTGCATTGTCGCACCCGGGCGGGGTTTGCGCGCGGATGCGATGCGGAATGGGGGTTAGCCGGTAGCGCGGCCTGCGAGAAGTCCGCCCCGGCGATTGCGGCCAGCGGCGGCGACAGCACACCCCGCCGTAGACCAGGCTGGGACCTACCGAGATCGACTCCAGCCGAGGAGAGCACATCATGACCGCAGCACCCGTCCGCAGCCCGCACGCCACCTCGCTGTTCGACAGCGATGACGTCGAACAGTCCGAGCTGGGCTCGATCCACCGGATCACCGCCGACAACTTCCCGATCCTGCGTGGGCTGTCCATGAAGCGGCTGGTGCTCAACCCCGGGGCGATGCGGACCCCGCACTGGCACGCCAACGCCACCGAACTCACCTACTGCGTGTCCGGGACCGCCCTGGTCTCCATCCTCGACGACGGCAGCACGTTCTCCACCTTCGTGGTGACCGCCGGCCAGATGTTCCACGCCGCCTCCGGCTCGCTGCACCACATCGAGAACATCGGCACCGAGGCGTGCGAGTTCATCGTCGCCTTCCGCAGTGAACGGCCCGAGGACTTCGGTTTCGGTGCCACACTCGGCGCTTTCAGCGACGCAGTGCTGGGCAACACCTACGACCTGCCCGCCTCGGATATGGCCAAGATCCGGCGCAGCACCGTAGACCGCAAGATCGCCGCCCGCGTCGGCGATCCGGTGATCCCGGCCGGGGCCCACTTCGGCGATCCGCACAAGTTCGACATCGAAGCGCAGGAACCCGGCCTCAACTATGTCAGCGGCAACGCGCGCTTCGCCCGCGACCAGTTCTGGCCGATCCTGAAGGACATCTCGATGTACTCGCTGCGCGTCAACGACAACGGGATGCGGGAACCGCACTGGCACCCGGTGACCGCCGAGATGGGTTATGTCCAGCACGGCGACGCCCGGATGACCATCATGAATCCCGATGGCACGCTTGATACCTGGAACCTGACCGCGGGGGACATGTACTTCATTCCGCGCGCCTACCCGCACCACATCGAGAACACCGGCACTGATCCGTGGCATTTCCTGATCTTCTTCGACCAGCCCGTCCCAGCCGATATCGGCTACCGCGCCTCGGCGAGCGCCTACTCCCGCGAGGTGCTGGCCGCCGCCTTCGACACCCACATCGACGACCTGCCGGCGTTCCCGTTCACCCCGGCCGACCCGCTGATCGTGTCGCGGTGCAACCCCGTCGACACCGACACCGTCGCTCGATGACACCCGCCACCGGCCGGCCCGTCGACCGCATCGAGGGCCGGGACAAGGTCACCGGGGCGGCCCGCTACGCCGCCGACACCGTGATCGACGGACTCGTGCACGCGGTGCTGGTGCAGTCCACCATCGCCAACGGCCACGTCACCGCCGAATCCATGGCGGCGGCGTCAGCCGCGGCGGCAGCAGCGCCGGGCGTGCTGCACGTGCTGACCCCACTGAACTGCCCACCGCTGCACGTGCTTCCGGTTGACATGACCTGGGACCTGCCGCTGGAACGCCGCCCGCCGCTCTCGGATCTGAGCGTGCAACACGTCGGTCAGCACCTTGCGGTGGTCATCGCCGAAACCCCGGAGCAGGCCGCCGAAGCGGCGTCGCTGATGAGTTTCGACTACCTCGGCGAGCCCGCCCAGCTCAGCGCTGCGGACGTGCTGGGCAGGCCGGTGCCCGCCGACGAGAAGGACGGGCAGATCCGCCACGGCACCTACCGACCGGATCATTTCGTGAAGCTGGACGAGGAGAAGCTGCAGGACAGCCGAGGCGCCGCCGACGAACCCGATGGCATCCGTATCGCCTCGCGGTTCACCACACCGATCAACGCGCACTATCCGATCGAACTGTCCGCGACCGTCGCGCACTGGGACGGCGACATGCTCACCGTGCACGACAGCACCCGCTGGATCACCGGCGAAAGACGGGCACTGGCCGCCTATCTGGGCATCCCGCAGGACCGGGTGCGGATCCTGTCCCCGCTGGTCGGCGGCGCATTCGGATCCAAGAGCTTCCTGTGGATGCACGTGGTGCTGTGCGCGGTGGCCGCCCGGCAGGTCGGCAGGCCTGTCAAACTGGTGCTGACCCGCAACCAGATGTTCAGCTCGACCGGGCACCGGCCCCGCACCGAGCAGCAGGTCGCGCTGGTGGCCGCAGCCGATGGCAGCCTGCTGAGCACCGAACAGCACACCCTCACCGAGACGTCCACGGTGGCGCACTTCTGCGAACCTGTCGGACTCACGGCCCGCTTCCTCTATGAGTCCCCGCGGATGGTCGTCTCCCATACGGTCGCCCGGATCAACGCACCCACACCGTGTTTCATGCGCGGACCGGGCGAGGCGCCGGGAATGTTCGCCCTCGAAGTGGCCATGGACGAGCTCGCCGAGGCCACCGGAACCGACCCCGTCGCGCTGCGGCTGCACAACGACCCGGCCTGCGACCAGCCCAGCGGCCGGGCCTGGTCCGGTAAGCACCTGCGGGACTGTTACCTGCAGGGTGCCGAACGGTTCGGCTGGTCACAACGGCCGGCCGCGCCACGCGCGATGCACCGCAACGGGATCCAGGTCGGATGGGGGATGGCGACCGCGAGCTACCCGGGACGCCGGATGGCTTCCGGGTGCCGGGTCGTCACCACCCCGGACGGGCAGATCCGGTTCGCCGCGGCCACTCACGAGATCGGCACTGGCGTCCGCACCGTGATGGCGCAGGTCGGTGCGGATGCCGCCGGGATGCCGCTGGAGGCGGTGACCTTCGAATCCGGTGACTCGTTGTTTCCCGACGCGCCCTACAGCGGTGCCTCGCAGACCACCGCCACCGTCGGATCCGCGGTGGAACTTGCCGGCCGGCAGTGGCGGCAGCGGTTGGGTCGCACGGTGACCTCGGTCGCCGAACTGCGCGACGCGCTGCGCGCCGACCCCGACCTGTGCGAGCGCCTGACGTTCACCGTCACCAGTGCCGGACCCGACGAAACCGGCCCGCTGTCACAATCTTTCGGCGCTCATTTCTGCGAGGTCGAGGTGGACGAGGAGATCGGCCGGGCAAGCGTGACCCGATGGACCGCGGTGATGGACTGCGGGCGTGTCCTGAACCCGAAGCTGGCGGCCAACCAGGTCATGGGCGGTATCACCTTCGGACTGGGTATGGCGCTGCTGGAACAGGTGCCCTACGACGAGCACACCGGCCAGCTCATCGGCGAGTACTACCTGCCCACACACGCCGACCGCCCCGACTTCGACATCACCTTCATCGACGTGCCGGACTACGGCCTCGACCCCATCGGGGTGCGCGGCATCGGCGAGATCGGTACCTGCGGAGTGCCCGCCGCCATCGCCAACGCGGTGTACCACGCCACCGGTAAGCGCCTGCGTGATCTGCCCATCACCCTGGAATCCCTGCTACAGCCCTTCGAATCGGAGCCGGCATCATGACCGATCTGCACCTGACCGTCAACGGCACACCACAACGGTTGTGCGCCGATATCCGCACCACACTGCTGGACCTGCTGCGCGAACGGCTCGGGCTCACCGGTACGAAGAAGGGCTGCGATCACGGGTTGTGCGGTGCCTGCACGGTGACCGTCGACGGGGAACGGGTGCTCAGTTGTCTGACGCTGGCCGCCTCGATCGACGGTGCCGCGGTGGAAACCATCGAGGGCACCGGTGGGGACCTGGACAACGTGCAGTGCGCCTTCATCCGGCATGACGGATTCCAGTGCGGCTACTGCACTTCCGGTCAGATCACCTCGGCGCGCGCGGTGCTGCGCGAATTCGCCCGCGGAGATCTGTCCGCGGCATCGTTCGACGGTTGCCGGCACAGCGTCACCGACGGGCCCGAAGAGTTGTCCGACGAGGAGATCCGGGAACGGATGGCCGGCAACATCTGTCGGTGCGGCGCCTACGCCAACATCGTCTCGGCGATCAAGGACGCGGCGATATGAAAACCTTTGCCTTCGAGCACGCCGGCACGGTCGACGGTGCGGTGCGTAGCGCCGCCGCGGGTGCCCGCTACTTCGCCGGTGGCACCAACCTGCTCGATCTGATGAAGCTCGGTGTGGAAAGCCCTGGCGCACTGGTCGACATCGGCCGCCTCGACCTGCGTGCCATCACCCCGACCGAGGATGGTGGTGTGCTGGTGGGGGCGGGGGCCACCAACAGCGCGGCGGCCAACCACCCGTTGATCCGCCAGCAGTACCCGATGCTGTCGCAGGCCATCCTGTCCGGTGCCACCACCCAGATCCGCAACATGGCCACCGTCGGGGGAAACCTCATGCAGCGCACCCGGTGCCCATATTTCATGGATCCGTCCTTCGCCCACTGCAACAAGCGCGATCCGGGATCCGGTTGCGCCGCGCAACAGGGCTTCAACCGGGAACACGCCCTGTTCGGCGCCAGCGCGGCGTGTGTGGCGGTGCATCCCTCGGATATGGCGGTCGCGCTGGCCGCGCTCGATGCCCGGGTGCACGTCCGGGGGCCCGACGGTGCCCGGTCGGTGCGCATCGATGAGTTCTTCGCGTTGCCGGGGGACTCGCCGGAACGCGACAACACGCTGCATGCGGCCGAACTGATCACCGGGATCGAGCTGCCGCCGTCGACCCTCGGCCCGCACAGCTGGTATCTCAAGGTGCGCGACCGGCACAGCTACGCGTTCGCCTTGGTGTCGGTGGCGGCCGGTGTCGACGTCATCGACGGTGAGATCGTGTCGGCCGCGCTGGCACTCGGTGGTGTCGCCGCCAAACCCTGGCGGGTGCCCGCGGCCGAAGCGCGCCTGGTCGGCGCCCCGGCCGGCGATGCCGCATTTCGTGCCGCGGCCGAACTGCTCACCGAGGGCGCGGCCCCGCTGGCGCAGAACGGCTTCAAGGTCGATCTGGCCCGAAACAGTGTCATGCGGGCTCTGCGCCGTGCGGTCCAATGAGACACTCACATCATGACCGTCACGAATCTGATGGCTTCGATCTTGAACTGGTTACGCGCCGGATACCCCGACGGGGTGCCCGGTCCGGACCAGGTGCCGCTGCTGGCGCTGCTGCGGGCGACTCCGCTGACCGAAGAACAGGTGCAAGAAGTGGTGCGCAATATCGCCGAGGTCGCAGCGCCCGCCGATATCGAGGACCCGATCACCCGCGACAGCATCGAGGCGTCGATCTCTGAGGTCACCAACCACGATGCGGGCCCGGAGAACACGGCCCGGGTGGCGGCGAAATTGGCGGCCGCGGGGTGGCCGCTCGCCGACCTCGCCGGACCGTAGCCGGCTAGCGCCGACCCGGTGTCCACATCTGCTCGTTGGCCTCGAGACGCTGCCGCTCCTCGGTGCGCTCGTCGGCCCAGGCTTGCTCGAACCGCTTACCCGGTTTGGCGCTGGGCACCCGGTTGAGAATATTGCTCAGCCACTCGGGTGGCTGGGACGGTTCCCATTGGGGCAGTGCGGTACTCAGCGAGGCCATGGTCTTCAACACCACGAACACCCCGAAGAACGTGTCCGGGGCATCGGTGACGGCGATCGCGACGAAACCGATGAGCAGCGTGAGATGCACGACCATGACGCGGCTGAGTACCTGACTGGCGGTCTGCTCGAGCCGGCGGAACGACCAGCGCCGAAGGCTGAAGAGGTCCACCACGAAGCCCACCGTCAGAAAGACCAGCACGCTCAGGCAGCCGAATCCGGCACTGCGCCAATCGACCTGGGCCAGATGTCCGACACCGTTGTGGTCGAGTAGCAGGAGGATGGCGCCGAGGAACACCGCGTGCGCTGCGCAGAAGCTCAGACTGATGACGGCGAAGCTGGACAGGAACGTCGACAGCGCCTTGCGGCCACCACCCTCGTTGCCCGGCCCGTTGTAGCGGAAGTGCCCGCGCCGCGGTGACCACCGCCGGTGCAGCGCGATACGCGCCACGATGAACAGACTGGCGGCCAGCGTCTCGAACCAGTAGACCGCCAGTGTGGTTCCGCCGGACCAGTCCTGGGTGAACCAGCCGACCACGGGGACCGCGATGACCCCGAGCACCGACAGCACGTGCAGGATCCGGTTCACCCGCAGATCGTCGCACGCCGCAACGCAAGACACCGGGTATCGCCTCAGCGGCGATACCCGGTGTCTGTCAGTTGGTGTTACAGCGTGGCGGTGTCGATGACGAAGCGGTACCGCACATCGCTGGCGAGCACCCGCTCGTAGGCCTCGTTGATGTAGTCCGCCGAGATGACCTCGATCTCGGGCGTGACACCGTGCTCGGCGCAGAAGTCCAGCATCTCCTGGGTTTCGGCGATGCCACCGATCATCGAACCGGACAGGCTGCGACGGCCGCCCGCGAGGGGAAAGAACGGAACTTCC
Source organism: Mycobacterium sp. P4_H6 (assembly GCF_056400845.1). Classification (NCBI taxonomy): domain Bacteria; kingdom Bacillati; phylum Actinomycetota; class Actinomycetes; order Mycobacteriales; family Mycobacteriaceae; genus Mycobacterium; species Mycobacterium sp. P4_H6. The sequence continues at coordinate 29,398 of NZ_JBFUKN010000030.1, forward strand.
AGCGGCTGCTCGGGAGCGCCGAGTTCGACGAGGGTGCCGTCGATGGCGAGCAGCCCGATGTAGGCGCCCATGTCGAGGTTGGCCGACACGGTGTTCAGGATCAGGTCGAACTTGCCCGCGAGCTTGGTGAAGGTGTCCGGGTCGCTGGTGGCGTAGTACTCGTTCGCGCCGAGACGCAGGCCGTCCTCCATCTTCTTGAGCGACTGGCTGAGCACGGTCACGTCGGCGCCCATCGCATGCGCGATCTTCACGCCGACGTGGCCGAGTCCGCCGAGTCCGATGATGGCGACCTTCTTGCCGGGACCCGCGCCCCAGTGGTGCAGCGGGGAGTACAGGGTGATGCCGGCGCACAGCAGGGGAGCGGCCTTGTCCAGCGGGATGCTGTCGGGGATGCGCAGCACGTAGTTCTCATCGACCACGGTTGCCTGGCTGTAGCCACCGTAGGTGGGGGTGCCGTCCTTGCCGGTGGCGTTGTAGGTGCCGATCATGCCGCCCTCGCCGGTGCAGTACTGCTCGAGGCCGGCCTTGCACTGGTCGCATTCACGGCAGGAATCGACGAAGCAGCCGACCCCGACGTGATCGCCGACCTTGAACTTGGTGACCTCGGAGCCGACCTCGGTCACGATGCCCGCGAGCTCGTGACCGGCGACGACGGGGTAGTTGGGCTCGCCCCACTCGGCCTTGACGGTATGGATGTCGCTATGACAGATACCGGCGAACTTGATGTCGAATGCGACGTCGTGCGGGCCGACGTCGCGACGCTGGATGGTGGTCTTGGACAGCGGCGCCGTGGCCGACGTGGCGGCGATGGCGGAAACGGTCGTAGTCAATTTGTCAGTCCTCTACATGCGTTTTGTATTTATGGACAGCAAGGCATGTCCACGTGCGAATACATGCACCTTCACCAGACAGCGGTGACGGCACCAGGATCAGGCGCTGCTGTGCGCCCTGTGGAGCACAACGAACGGAGTACCCGCGCTAATTCCGCTTCAAGCTGTGAATCGGGTTATAGCCCGGTCGCGCGGAACCCGGCGTTGAAGCTGACCCGGTCATAGCGCACGACGCCGGCCTGGGTGTACGGGTCGCCCGCCGCGACGGCGTCGGCCTCCTCGGCGGACATGTCCCCGGAGATCAGCACCGCACCCTCCTGTGATTCCACCCGGCCGGCCAGCAGGATGCGACCGGCGGCGACCTCGTCGGTCAACCATTGCAGGTGCGCCGGACGGGTCTGGTCGATGACGTCGAGCGGCTGCAGATAGGTGATCGTGAGTACATGGAACACGCCCGAAGACTAGTTGATCGGCGCGTTCAGCCAGCGCAGGTCTTCGATGATGCCGCGGGCCGCGACCACTCCCTGTCCCGTCTGCCAGACCTCGTTGTTCACCGCGAACACCCGGTCGTCCCGGTTGGCCGACAGCTTGCGCCAGGCGTCGCTGTTGAGCACGGCGGCCGCCCGCTCCCTGGCTTCGGCCGTCTCGAAGGACAAGTAGATGATGTCGCCGTCGGCCGCGGACAGGTCGGTGTCCCCGGACAGGTCGGCGGTACTCACCTCGGTATAGGGGACATCCGTGAAGCGTTGTGCGGCAGGACGATCCACGCCGACTGCGCGCAGCACGGTGGCCGGGAAATTCGCCGCGCCGTACACCCGCATGGACGTCTCGGTGAATTGCACGACCGAGGCCTGGAAGTGGGTGGCGTCGGCACGTTCGCCGGCCTCGCGGGCGTCACGCTCGAAATTGTCGAGCACCGCATCGGCGGCGCCGGGGCGCCCGGTCGCTGCCGCCACGGCGCGCAGGGTGTCCTGCCAGTCGGTGGCACCGCCGGTGAACACCGTCGGCGCGATATCGGTCAGCGCGGCGAAGGAATCCGGGGTCTGGTCCGCCGATCCGAGGATCAGGTCCGGGGCGGCAGTGCGGATGGCGTCCAGGTCAGGTGCGTCACGCGGACCGAAGGCGGGGGCGTCGTGCAGGACGGTGCCCAGGTAGGACGGCGGGGGCGCGGCGGTGCCGACCACCCGGCCCTGCATGCCCAGCGCGCACAGGGCGTCGAGCTCGGAATCCGACAGCGCCACGATGCGTTGCGGATCGCCGCGCACCTCGGTTTCCGGCGCCACGCCGCCGGCGTTGCGCACCCGGCGCGGTTCATCGGGGGACTGGGCGGGCGCCGGTTCGGGGGCACACGATTCATCGGGCCTGCGGTGGTTGCCCAGCACGTCGGCGCTGGCTATCCGGGTGGTGCTGGTGATGGGGGCGCCCGGTTCGGTGATGGGTGCGGTGTCGTCGGCCCCACACGCCGTCAGCAGAGCGAACGTGACTGCGACACCCGCGGCGAACAGGCCTTTGCGCGCACTGGGTAACGGCACGCGCCGAGGGTATCAACCGGGCTGTTTCCGGCCGGTCAGGCACCGTTCGGGCTCGAATACGACAGTTTGTAGGACACCGATGCCGCGCCCGGCGGAGATGGGGATAAGATGCCCGACAGAGCCATTGCCGGGATGACCCGTCGACTTTTATGGAGGATCTGTTGGTAGCCGAAGCGCCCCCAATCGGAGAACTCGAGGCACGGCGTCCGTTCCCGCAGCGGATGGGCCCCAAGGGCAACCTCATCTACAAGCTGATCACCACGACCGATCACAAGCTGATCGGCATGATGTACTGCGTCGCCTGCTTCATCTTCTTCTTCATCGGCGGCCTGATGGCCCTGCTGATGCGCACCGAACTCGCGGTGCCGGGCCTGCAGTTCCTCTCCAACGAACAGTTCAACCAGCTGTTCACCATGCACGGCACCGTGATGCTGCTCTTCTACGCGACGCCGATCGTGTTCGGTTTCGCGAACCTGGTGCTGCCGCTGCAGATCGGCGCCCCCGACGTCGCGTTCCCGCGGCTCAACGCCTTCTCCTTCTGGCTGTTCCTGTTCGGCGCGCTGATCGCCATGGGTGGCTTCATCACCCCCGGTGGCGCCGCCGACTTCGGCTGGACCGCCTACTCGCCGCTGACCGACGCCATCCACTCCCCGGGCGCCGGTGGCGACCTGTGGATCATGGGTCTGGCCGTCGGTGGTCTGGGCACCATCCTCGGTGGCGTCAACATGATCACCACGGTGGTCTGCATGCGCGCTCCCGGTATGACCATGTTCCGGATGCCCATCTTCACCTGGAACATCCTGGTGACCTCGATCCTCGTGCTGCTGGCCTTCCCGCTGCTGACCGCGGCGCTGTTCGGCCTGGCCGCCGACCGACATCTCGGCGCACACATCTATGACCCGGCCAACGGTGGTGTGCTGCTGTGGCAGCACCTGTTCTGGTTCTTCGGGCACCCCGAGGTGTACATCATCGCGTTGCCGTTCTTCGGCATCGTGTCCGAGATCTTCCCGGTATTCAGCCGCAAGCCGATCTTCGGGTACACCACCCTGATCTACGCGACGCTGGGCATCGCGGCACTGTCGGTGGCGGTGTGGGCGCACCACATGTACGCCACCGGCGCGGTGCTGCTGCCGTTCTTCTCGTTCATGACGTTCCTGATCGCGGTGCCGACCGGTATCAAGTTCTTCAACTGGATCGGCACGATGTGGAAGGGGCAGTTGACCTTCGAGACACCGATGTTGTTCTCGGTGGGCTTCCTGATCACCTTCCTGCTCGGTGGCCTGTCCGGCGTGCTGCTGGCCAGCCCGCCGCTGGACTTCCACGTCACCGACAGCTACTTCGTCATCGCGCACTTCCATTACGTGCTCTTCGGCACCATCGTGTTCGCCACCTATGCGGGCATCTACTTCTGGTTCCCGAAGATGACCGGCCGCCTGCTCGACGAGCGCCTGGGCAAGCTGCACTTCTGGCTGACCTTCATCGGCTTCCACACCACCTTCCTGGTGCAGCACTGGGTCGGTGACGAGGGCATGCCGCGTCGTTACGCCGACTACCTGCCCAGCGACGGGTTCACCACGCTGAACGTCATCTCCACCGCGGGCGCGTTCATCCTGGGCATCTCCACGCTGCCGTTCGTCTGGAACGTCTTCAAGAGCTGGCGTTACGGCGAGCCCGTCGTGGTCGACGACCCGTGGGGCTACGGCAACTCCCTGGAGTGGGCCACCAGCTGCCCGCCGCCGCGGCACAACTTCACCGAGCTGCCCCGGATCCGTTCCGAGCGCCCGGCGTTCGAGCTGCACTACCCGCACATGGTGGAGCGGATGCGCGCCGAGGCGCACATCGGCCGGGCACACGGGCCCTCCGACGGTGACGTCACCAGAATCGACGACGTCGAAGTCCGCAGCTGATCTGACGCGTACCCCACATCAGCTGACTCGAGGCATCTAACGGAGGTGAGTGTGCCGACGGCCTCGCAGTCAGTCGACCCCTCGCGCAAGCGTTCGTCGTTGTTGATCACCGTCAGCGGCGTGGACCAGCCCGGCGTGACATCCGCACTCTTCGAGGTGCTATCGCGGCATCACGTGGAGCTGCTCAACGTCGAACAGGTCGTCATCCGCGGCCGGCTCACCCTCGGTGTGCTGGTGTCGGTGGACACCAAGGTCGCCGACGGCGCCGAGTTCGCCGACGAGGTCCGCGCCGCCATCCACGGCGTGGGCCTGGACGTCGAGATCGAGCGCAGCGATGACAAGCCGGTGCTGGAGGAGCCCTCCACCCACACCATCGTGGTGCTGGGCCGGCCCATCACCGCCGAGGCGTTCGGGGTGGTGGCCCATGAGGTCGCCGCGCTGGGGGTCAACATCGACGCCATCCGTGGTGTCTCCGACTATCCGGTGACCGGCCTGGAACTGCGGGTCTCGGTGCCCCGCGGCGGCGCGGCCTACGTCCAGTTGCAGAACGTGATGGCCCGCACCGCCGTCGCGCTCGGTGTCGACATCGCGCTGGAGGACTACAGCCTGTCGCGGCGCACCAAGCGCCTCATCGTGTTCGACGTCGATTCCACGCTGATCCAGGGCGAGGTCATCGAGATGCTCGCCGACAGGGCGGGTGCGCTGGCCGCGGTCGCCGAGGTCACCGAGGCGGCGATGCGCGGTGAGCTGGACTTCGCCGAGTCACTGCACAAGCGGGTGGCCACGCTGGCGGGCCTGCCCGCCGAGGTGCTCGACGAGGTGGCCGACCAGATCGAGCTGACCCCGGGCGCGCGGACCACCATCCGGACGTTGCGTCGGCTGGGATATCACTGCGGCATCGTCTCCGGCGGCTTCCGTCAGGTGATCGAGCCGCTGGCCCACGACCTGATGATGGACTTCGTGGCCGCCAACGAACTGGAGATCGTCGACGGCAAGCTCACCGGCCGGGTGGTGGGTCAGGTCATCGACCGCCCCGGAAAGGCCAAGGCGCTGCGCGATTTTGCCCAGCAGGTGGGGGTGCCGATGGAGCAGACGGTGGCCGTCGGCGACGGCGCGAACGACATCGACATGCTGTCGGCCGCCGGGCTCGGTGTGGCCTTCAATGCCAAGCCGGCGCTGCGGGAGGTCGCCGACGCCTCGTTGAGCCACCCCTACCTGGACACCGTGCTGTTCATCCTCGGGGTGACCCGCGGCGAGATCGAGGCCGCCGATGCGGTCGACGGGACCGCGCGCCGCGTCGAGATCCCCGACAACGCGTCCTAGAGATCAGCCGAACCACCTGTCGAGCGCCTCGGTGAGTCCGGCCCCGCTGCCGTCCCCAACCCAGGCGACGTGACCGTCGGGCCGGATCAGGACCGCCGCCGGTGCGTCCACCGCGCCGATGACGGGAAGTTCCCATCGTTCTTCGTGTTGGGCATCGACCACCGACACCCGGCGTGACCATGGTGCAAGGTCGACACCCAGCTGTTGACGGCCGAACTTCACGAGCACACCGCGGGCCCGGTGCAGGAGGGCGAACATCCGGGTGGGGCCGGCAGCCGTCCGCAAGCCGAGATCCGGGACACGGCGACCGAGCAGTGGATGGTCCTCGCCGAGGGCGTAGTGGATGTCCAAACCACACATCATGGCGGCGATCCGGGCGTGCGGCCCGTCCATGCCGAGCAGAGCGGCCACCGTGTCGCGCAGGGCTTCGATGCGCTCACCGGGGCCGTTGAGTGCGGTTTGGGCCATCGTGTTGTGCAGGACTCGGGCCGCGACGGGGTGCCGTTCGGTGTGATACGAGTCCAAGAGGCGCTCACCGGATACGCCGAGAGCGACCTGGCCCAGTTTCCAACCCAGATTCACCGCGTCCTGCATGCCGGTGTTGAGGCCCTGTCCTCCGATCGGGAAATGGATGTGGGCGGCGTCGCCGGCCAGCAGAACCCGTCCGCAGCGGTACTCGGATGCCTGCCGTGTCGCATCGGTGAATCGGGAAACCCAGGTGGCGCGGCGCAACCCGTAGTCGGTGCCGCGCACGGCGGTCAGCGCGGCACGCAGGTCGGCCAGGGTCGGCTCGGCGGTGTCGGCAATTGGCGGTTCGGTCACCATGACCCGGACGGTGGTTTCGCCGGGAAAGGTGAAGAACGAGTGGAACACGGTGTCGCGGTGCAGGCCCCACGGCGGTTCGTCGGTGAGCTCTACGTCGGCGACCAGGCAACTGGTGGACTGGTCCACACCGGGGAAACCGATCCCGGCTGCTTTCCGGACGAGACTGCGGCCGCCGTCGCATCCGACCAGATATTTCGCGCGCAGCAGCGTCCCGTCGGACACCGCGACGTCGACACCGGAGGCGTCTTGCGCGAATCCGGTCACCTCGCTGCCGTACCGCACCCGGACTCCCAGTTCGGCGATCCAGTCGGCGAGGATTGCCTCGATGCGGTATTGCAGGAGCGCCAGCCCGTAGTTGTGCCTGGTCGGCAGGTCGGAGACGTCGAGAGGCAGACCTGAGTAGTGGCAGGTCTGGCCGATGACCCCCGCGGACAGGAACCGATCGGCCAGTCCTCGCTGGTCGAGCACCTCGATCGTGCGCGAGGTGATGCCGCCCGCCCGAGAGCCCATTAGATCGCGACCGGTTCGGCGTTCGAGCACCTCGACGTCCACCCCGGCCAGTGCCAGTTCGCCCGCCAGCATCAATCCCGTCGGTCCGGCACCGGCAACCGCCACCGCGTGCTCCGTCATCACACCCCCAGTGGTGAACATTGTTTACCAAATCGGAAGGTAAGGCCGATATGTCCGCCCTGTCAACCGCGAACCCCTCTACTCTTGGCAGCCGTGGTGAAGCGTGGTTTGACCCGGGACACGTTGGTGGCCCTGGCGCACGACTACGTCGCCGCAAACGGGTTGGATGCGTTGACGATGCGCCGGCTGGCCACCGCTGCGGATGTCACGCCCGGTGCGCTGTACAAGCATTTTCGAGATCGCAAGGACCTGCAGCGTGCCATGGCCGACGCGATCTACGCCGGCATCGAACTGACCGACATCCGCGCCGGCGAACCCTCTGTGGCGCTGGTGAAGATCTGCTGTGGGCGGATGCGTGCGGCGATGCTGGCGTTCCGGGACGGCGGCCGCATCATCGCCGGGACCTACGCGCCGCTGGCGTCGACATTGGAACTGTCATCGACGCTGTCCGGCCTGTTGGGCGCAGTCCTGGCGCCCGGACACAGCGTCGGTCAATTGGCCACGCTGTTGCGTTCGTACACAACGGGATTCGTCATCGATGAGCAGGCCTACCGGGAGCTGGTCGTTTCCGGCGAATGGGACGCCCTGGTCGGTGAGCTCGCCGGTGCCGGCCATCGGCGGCCCGCCGAAGCCGATGACCTCATCGCCATCGTTACCGGCGATCGTGACCGGCTGTTCGACGCGGGGCTCGACATGATTCTCACCGGCCTCGTTCAGGACTAAACGACGACCGCCGCGCGGGTTTCGCCCGTGACGGCGACACCGGTGATGGACTGCCAGGCCCGCGCCATCAGGTCGACGGCCGCTTCCAGTTGAGGTTCGGGCAACGCATAAGGCACCCGGATGAACCGTTCCAGGGTGCCGTCGACCCCGAACCGCGGTCCGGCGGGCAGGTCCAGCCCCAGCCGCGATGCCGCCGCGGACAGTGCGGTGCTCATCGGCGCGGGCAGTTGCACCCACAGCGACATCCCGCCGCGACCCGGACCGGGACGCCAGTCCGGCAGCCGGCGGGCCAGCAGCTCGATGAGGAAGGCCCGCCGGGCCAGCAGCAGCTCGCGGCGCTCCGGGAGTACCTCGTCGCGGATCTGGAGAAGCCTTGCCGCGGTGAGCTGTTCCAGGATCGGCGTGCCCAGATCCACCGAGGCGCGGTGCGCCGCGATGGTGGCCAGGGTGGCGGGCTCGGCGCGGATCCATCCGATGCGCAGCCCGCCCCAGAACGACTTGGACATCGAACCGACGGTGAGCACCAGGTCGTGCCGGGACGGCACGGAGGCGGCCAACGGCGCGGGCGGCTCCTCGTCGATCCACATGTCCAGGATGGACTCGTCGACGATGGTGCGTGTCCTGGTCTCGGAGATGATGTGGCCCAGCCGGTTTCGTTCCTCCGGCGGCATGGTGAAACCGGTCGGGTTGTGGTTGTCGGGGATGACGTAGGCGAGCGCGGGCGCCAGCTGACGGATCGCGGCGTGCAGAGCGTCCAGCTCCCAACCGTTCTCGTTGAGCGCCACCGGAACCGCACGGGCTCCCGAGGTCGAGATGCAGGACAGCGCACCGTGATAGCTGGGCTGCTCGACGAGCACCCGGTCGCCGGGCTGGGTGAACGCCGCCAGAATCAGGCCGATGGCATGCTGGGCCCCGCTGGTGATCATGATCTGCGCGGGGTCGGTGGGTAATCCACGCGTGCAATATCTTTCGGCCACCGCGGTGCGTAGCGCACAGACCCCGGTCAGCTCGTGACCCGGTTCGGCCAGATACGGCGTGATGTCGCGGGCGGCATCGGCGAAGGCTTCCAGCACCGCGGCACTGGGCGCCGACAGCGCGGCGGCCGCCAGGCTCATCGTCGGTGCGCCGTCCGCGGCGGGGATCTCCGGGCGCGGAGGCAGTGACGCGGTGCTGCGGGCGCCGCGGCGTGCGTTGAGGTAGCCGTCCTCGCGCAGCGCGTTGAATGCCGCGGTGACCGTGGTCCGCGACACCCGCAGCACATCGGCCAGGGCGCGTTCGCTGGGCAACCGCGAACCCACCGGAACGCGGCCGTCGACGATCAGCAACCGGATGGCATCGGCCAGTCCGAGATAGGCGGGGCCGGTCAAACTGGACGTGCGCCAGTTACCCAGTTCGCGGGCCAGTAGGTCCACATCGAGTGCTCGGGTACCCATATCGCTAGACATTGAGGCCAGTATCCGCCAACTGGCTATTGATTGGCAAGCCACATGGCCACGATCATCGAGTCATGCGAAAGAACTGGATGTCTCGAGTGGCGGGGAAGTATCGGCGGTCCGGCACCTACAACCGGCGTGCCATCGACAGCACCGATGCCCGTCGGGTCCACGGCGAACTCGACGCCATCCGCGCACGTTTCCCCGACCACGCATGACCACCGGACTGACCCGCGGAGCGCTACTCCTGCTCGGCCTGACCGGTTACGGCTTCTCCATGGCCCTGATGGTCCAGGCCGGACTCGGACTGGACCCCTGGGACGTGTTCCATCAAGGTCTGAGCCGGCACACCGGGATGACCATCGGTGTCGCCTCGGCCGTCGTCGGTCTGGTGGTGCTACTGGCCTGGATCCCGCTGCGCAACCGGCCCGGTATCGGCACGATCGCCAACGTCATCGTCATCGCGGTGACCGTCGACATCGGTATCGCGGTGCTGCCCGCCCCCGACGACCTCCGGCTGCGGGTGCCGATGATGCTCGGTGCGGTGCTGCTCAACGCGATCAGCACGGTGCTCTACATCGGCGCCGGGCTGGGCCCCGGCCCGCGCGATGGGCTGATGACCGGCCTGGTGGCGCGCACCGGCCTGTCGGTGCGATTGATCCGCACCCTCATCGAGGCCACCGTGCTGACCGCCGGGTGGCTGCTCGGCGGCACCGTCGGCGTCGGGACCGTCATCTACGCCTTCGGCATCGGACCGCTGGTGCAACTGATCCTGCGGCACATGCCGCGACGGCTGCTCTTCCACGACTTCGGCGCAGCCGGGCGAGCGGAGCTACGGGAAAGCACGCCGAGCGGTGATGGGCGGCCCCGTTCGGCCGAGGGCGACGACACTACGATGAGCGGGTGCCAGCAGACGAGCCCATTGCAGACCCCGACCTGCTGATCGATTTCGCCAAGGTCACCCTGCGCCGCGGGGGCAAGACCCTGGTCGGGCCCATCAACTGGGCCGTCGAACTCGACGAACGCTGGGTGGTGATCGGTCCCAACGGGGCGGGCAAGACGTCGCTGCTGCGGATGGCGGCCGCGATCGAGCACCCGTCGTCGGGCACCGCGTTCGTGCTCGGTGAGCGACTCGGGCGCACCGACATGTCGGAGCTGCGGTCCCGGGTCGGGCTGAGCAGTTCGGCTCTGAGTCAACGGATCCCCGACGACGAGGTGGTGCGCGACCTGGTGGTCTCGGCCGGGTATGCGGTGCTGGGCCGCTGGCGCGAGAAGTACGACGATGTCGACTACGAGCAGGCCGTCGACATGCTGGAAAGCCTGGGCGCCGAGCATCTGGCCGAACGCACCTACGGCACCCTGTCCGAGGGGGAGCGCAAGCGGGTGCTGATCGCCCGCTCGTTGATGACCGATCCGGAACTGCTGCTGCTCGACGAGCCGGCCGCCGGACTGGACCTCGGCGGCCGCGAGGAACTGGTTTCCCGGCTGGCCGATCTGGCCGCCGACCCCGATGCGCCGGCCATCGTGCTGGTCACCCACCACGTCGAGGAGATCCCGCCCGGGTTCAGCCACTGCCTGCTGCTCTCGGAGGGCAGCGTGGTCGGTGCCGGGCTGCTCACCGACGTGCTGACCGCGGAGAATCTGTCCACGGCGTTCGGGCAGTCGATCGCCCTGGAGTACCTCGACGGCCGCTACTTCGCCCGTCGCACCCGCAGCCGCGCCGCACACAGGAGGCGAGCCACATGACAGACCCCGACGATCCGCTGGTGCCCCGGCCCGCCTCCACCGTCATGCTGCTGCGGGACCAGGGCACCCCGGAGTCCCTGGAGATCTTCCTGATGCGCAGGCACTCGGCGATGGACTTCGTGGCCGGTGTGATGGTGTTCCCCGGTGGCGGCGTCGACGAGCGCGATCGGGGGACCGGGACAGCCTGGTACGGCCCGGAGCCCACCTGGTGGGCCGAGCGCCTGAACGTCGATGTCGACCTGGCCGAGGCGCTGGTGTGCGCCGCAGCCCGGGAGACCTTCGAGGAGTCCGGGGTGCTGTTCGCGGGCGCCGCGGATGATTCCGACATCCTCGTCGACGACGCGTCGGTATACCGCGAGCAGCGCGCGGCGCTGGCCAACAACTCGCTGTCCTTCGCCGACTTCCTGCGCGCCGAGAAACTGGTCCTGCGCGCCGATCTGCTGCGGCCGTGGGCCAACTGGGTCACCCCCAAAGAGGAACGCACCCGCCGCTACGACACCTACTTCTTCGTCGGCGCCATCCCGGAAGGCCAGCGTGCCGACGGTGAGAACACCGAGAGTGACCGGGCGTTCTGGTCCACCCCGCAGGCCGCGCTCGACGAGTTCGCCGAGGGCCGCTCCTTCCTGCTGCCGCCCACCTGGTCGCAACTCGACTCGGTCAATGGCCGCACGGTGGCCGACGTGCTGGCCACCGAACGCCGGATCGTGGCGATGGAGCCGAGCCTGACCGCGGACAAGGGGACCGGCGACTGGGACATCGAGTTCTTCGACGGCGCCCGCTACAACGAGGCCCGCAACCGGCGCGCCCCGCAGGGCTATAAGGACGCGAAGCCGACATGACCGAATGTGCCGCCTCCGCGGCGGGAAGCGAATTCGTGTCCGCCGTCGTCAACGACGGAATCGGCACCCTGGTGCTGTCCCGTCCGCCCAGCAATGCGCTGACCCGGCAGATGTACCGCGAGATCGAGGCGACAGCCGCCGATCTCGGCGCCCGCGACGATGTCGGTGCCGTCATCGTGTTCGGCGGGCACGAGGTCTTCAGCGCCGGTGACGACGTACCGGAACTGCGCCGCCTCGGTGCCACCGACGCCCAGAGCGTCACCACCGCCTGCCGGGCCGCGCTGGACGCCGTCGCGGCCATCCCGAAGCCGACCGTCGCCGCGGTCACCGGCTACGCGCTGGGTTCCGGGCTGGCACTCGCCCTGGCCGCGGACTGGCGGATCTCCGGGGACAACATCAAGGTGGGCGTCACCGAGGTGCTCGCCGGCCTGCTGCCCGCCGCGGGCACCGACCGGCTGGTGGGCACCGTCGGCCCCGCCCGGGCCAAGGAACTGGTGTTCAGCGGCCGGTTCGTCGGTGCCGAAGAGGCGCTGGCACTCGGTCTGGTCGATGAGTTGGTGGCCCCGGACGGCGTCTATGACGCCGCGCTGAGCTGGGCGCGCCGGCACGCCGAGGCACCCGGATACGTGCTTGCCGGAGCCAAGGCGATGATCGACGCCCCAGGTGAAGGGGTACGCAGCTACGTCGAGGTCTTTGGGGCGACCATCGGCAGTTAGGCTGCCCATATGACGAGCACGGACCATACGCCCCACGTCGATGACGACGCGGCTGCTTTGACCCATGTCGCCGAAGCGGCTCCAGCGCCCAATCCGCACGCCACCGCCGAGCAGGTCGAGGCCGCGCTGAAGGACACCAAGCTGGCCCAGATCCTCTACCACGACTGGGAAGCCGAGACCTACGACGACAAGTGGTCGATCTCCTATGACCAGCGCTGCATCGATTACGCGCGCGGTCGCTTCGACGCCATCGTCCCCGACGAGGTGCAGCGCGAACTGCCCTACGACCGGGCGCTCGAGCTCGGCTGTGGCACCGGGTTCTTCCTGCTCAACCTGATCCAGGCCGGGGTGGCCCGCCGCGGCTCGGTCACCGACCTGTCCCCGGGCATGGTCAAGGTCGCCACCCGCAACGGGCAGGGCCTGGGACTCGACATTGACGGCAGGGTCGCCGACGCCGAGGGCATCCCCTACGAGGACAACACCTTCGATCTGGTGGTGGGCCATGCCGTGCTGCACCACATCCCCGATGTGGAGAAGTCGCTGCGCGAGGTGGTGCGCATCCTCAAGCCGGGTGGCCGCTTCGTCTTCGCCGGCGAGCCCACCAGCGCGGGCAACGTCTACGCCCGCAACCTGTCCACCCTGACCTGGCGGCTGTCCACCAACATCACCAAGCTGCCCGGCCTGGAGGGCTGGCGGCGCCCGCAGGAGGAGCTTGACGAGTCCTCGCGTGCCGCGGCGCTGGAGGCCGTGGTCGACCTGCACACCTTCGATCCCGAGGATCTGGAGCGGATGGCGGCCAATGCAGGTGCCGTCGAGGTGGCCACCGCCAGCGAGGAATTCACCGCGGCGATGCTGGGCTGGCCGATCCGCACCTTCGAGGCCTCGGTGCCTCCGGGCCGGTTGGGTTGGGGCTGGGCCAGATTCGCGTTCAACAGCTGGACGACGCTGAGCTGGGTGGACGCCAATGTGTGGCGACGCGTCGTGCCGAAGGGCTGGTTCTACAACGTGATGGTCACCGGGGTCAAGCCGTCGTAACCTTTACGACTGAGGACGTCGGCTACCTGGCCGGCGACGAGGGCCGAGCGGCGCTGGACATGGTCGCCGGTCATGCGCTGACGGATGCCACCCGGGTCGCCGATATCGCCACGGTACGAACACGTTTCGGTGAGCGCACCGCGGTACTGGTGGAGACGACACTGTTGCGACGCAGGGCGGCGGCCAAGTTCGACGATCCCTCGTCGTGGTTGTTCACCGACGACGCGCTACAGCAGGCCACCGCCGCGGCGGTCGCCGCGCACCGGGCCCGTCGGCTCACCGGCGCGCGGGTGCACGATGTCACCTGCTCGGTGGGCGCCGAACTCGCCGCGCTGCGACCGCTCGCCGGGCAGTTGCTGGGCAGTGACCTGGACCCGGTGCGACTGGCCATGGCGCGCAACAACGTTCCCGATGTAACCGTGTGCCGCGCCGACGCGCTGCGGCCGGTCACCCGGGACACCGTGGTGCTGGCCGATCCGGGCCGGCGCACCGGAGGACGGCGGCGGTTCGATCCGCGCGCCTACACCCCGCCGCTGGACGAGCTGTTCGACGCCTACCGCGGGCGCGATCTGGTCGTGAAGTGCGCGCCCGGAATCGATTTCGATCAACTACCCGAGCTCGGATTCGACGGCGAGGTCGAGCTGTGCTCGCTGGGCGGCAGCGTGCGTGAGGCCTGCCTGTGGCCTGCGGATCTGGCCGAAGCGGGTGTGCGCCGGCGCGCCACCCTGCTGGATCGCGGCGAACAGCTCACCGATGCGGACCCCGACGAGTGCACTGTCGGACCGGCGGGGCGCTGGATCGTCGACCCCGACGGGGCGGTGGTACGGGCGGGCCTGGTGCGCCAGTACGGCACCCGGTACGGGCTGTGGCAGCTCGACCCCGATATCGCGTACCTGTCCGGAGACGAACTCCCGGACGGGGTACGGGGTTTCGAGGTCCTCGGCGAGATCGGGTTCGACGAGAAGCGGCTGCGCCGGGAACTGACGTCCCGCGACGGCGGGGCGCTGGAAATCCTGGTGCGCGGGGTGGACGTGGACCCCGACGCGCTGCGGCGCCGGCTGAAGCTGCGCGGGGCACAACCGCACTCGGTGGTCATCACCCGCATCGGCACCGGAGCGGCCGGCCGTGCGGTGGCATTCATTTGTCGGCCGTCCCGATAGCGCCACAGGTACCCTGACGGGCAGCGGCGCCTGTGCTGCTCCCGGTTCTGGAGGATCCCCTAGATGCGCGTACCCACGGTTGCCGTATCGGTGCTGGCCGCAGCCGCCACCGCCCTGTCGGGTCTTGCGGGTGCCGCCACGGCGTCGGCCGCGCCGCCCAAATGCGAGGACGTGGGCGCCATCGCCGGGCCCGGGTTCACCTGCCAGATCCAGCAGGCCGAACCGGCCTACATGCTCAACATCAGCTTCCCGTCCGATTTCCCGGACCAGAAGGCGGTCGTGGAGTACGTCAAGCAGACCCGCGACGGTTTCCTGAATGTCGCCAAGACCCCCGACTTCCGGGGGATGCCTTATGAGTTGGACACCACCTCGGCGCAGTACAGCTCCGCGGTCCCGCCGCGCGGCACCCAGTCGGTGGTGTTCACCACCTATCAGAACGTGGGCGGCGCGCACCCGCAGACCTTCTACAAGACGTTCAGCTGGGATCAGGCCTACCGCAAGCCGATCACCTTCGAGAACCTGTTCCGCGCGGGCACCGACCCGCTGCCGGTCATCTTCCCGGTGGTGCAGGCCGACCTGGCCCGGCAGTCCGGCATCCCCGACCCGGTGCTGCCCGAAACCGGTCTGGACCCGGCCAATTACCAGAACTTCGCCATCACCGACGATGCGGTGATCTTCTTCTTCGGTCAGGGCGAGCTGCTTCCCGAATCGGCCGGAGCCGTTCAGGTGTCGGTGCCGCGGGCGACCGTCGCCCCGCTGCTCGCCTAGGCGGGCGCGAACCCGTAGACCTGGCCGTCGCTGGTGGCGGTGACCACCCGGCCGTCATGACCGATCGACACCCCGACCGGGCGGCCGGTGGCCTCCGGCAGCGGGTAGCGGTTGATGGTGCCGCCCTCGATCGGATCGAACACCAGCAGCGCCTGCCCCTGCTCGCCGTCGCGCACCACCGTGTAACCGATGTCCTCACCGGCCCGGCTCGATGTCGACAGCGGCTCCACATCCGCACGGGTCCAGACGATCTCACCGGTGTCGCTGATACCGCTCAACTGAGCGCCCGGGCCGCCGCCGGCGACGATCACGCCTTCGGCGGACACCGAGGGCGGTGTCTGCGGCTGATAGCCCAGCTCCACCGACCATCTCGCTCGGCCATTGGCGGTGTCGACGGCCCACAGCCGCCCGTCGCGGCCGTTGACGTAGGCGGTGGACCCGTCGGCCGACAGCACCGGGCTGGCGATGGGCCCACCGCCCACCGCCTCGCTGGTCCACTCGCGGCTCAGGATCGGGGTCTGGTCCGGCCGGTACCGCAGGCCGACGAGCACCGGTGCCTGCGCGCCGGGCTCCCACAGCCCGACCACCACGATCCCGGTGTCGGCGCCGAACGCGGGTGCGGCCGCGATCGGGCATTGCGGGCGGGCCGGTCCGCAGTCGGCGAGACCACGCGCGGAATCGGTGGGATCCACCCCGGCGACCAGATCCAGTGACGTGCCCACGACGGTGCCCTTGTGCGCGTCGAACACCAGCACCTGACCCAGATGGGTCAGGACGAGCAACTGGCCCGGCGCCAGCAGCCGTGGCGTGGTCGGCATCCCGATCACCGGCTGGCGCCACCGGATCCACTGGGTGGGCGGGTAGGACATGATCGCGCCGGGCTGGCCGACGTAGAGGTTGTCGAAATCGTCGAAGAGGGGACTCGACAGCGCGCCGCCCTGCCACAGTCGGGTGCACCAGCGTTGACGGGCGTTGTTGTCGGTCTCCCAGACCATCAGCGAGCAGCCGTCGCGGGTCTGGCCGTTGAGGGCAAGGTAGCTGCCCGAACCCAGCGAGGCCTGCGCGCCGAGCTCACCCTTGACCGACCGCTCCCAGTCCGGGGCGAGCGTTTGCGCCCCGGTGACGGGGCTGTAGCTGCTGTTGGCGGCGTCGGCGTACTGGGCCGCCCAGCCGATCGACGGGTGGGCCTCGACCCACGAATCGGTTTTTCCGCAGGAACTGACGGTCAGCGCCGCGATTCCCAGCACGGCAGCAAGCCGGCGCACAGTTCCTCCTCGAGCAGGCATCGAGGTCCGAGACTAGCCCGTGCCGGGCTCGCGTAGGCTGACCGGCCATGACGACGATGTGGGGCGCGCCGTTACACAAGAGGTGGCGTGGTTCGCGCTTGAGCGATCCGCGCCAGGCGCAGTTTCTGACCCGCGACTCGCTGCGCTGGGTGCTGGCGAACAAGGCGTACACGCCGTGGTACCTGGTGCGCTACTGGCGGTTGCTGAAGTTCAAGCTGCGCAACCCGCACATCATCACCCGCGGCATGGTGTTCCTGGGCAAGGGTGTGGAGATCGAGGCCACCCCGGAGCTGTCCACCATGGAGATCGGGCGCTGGGTGCACATCGGGGACAAGAACACCATCCGGTGCCACGAGGGCTCGCTGCGCATCGGCGACAAGGTGGTGCTGGGCCGGGACAACGTGATCAACACCTACCTGGACATCGAGCTCGGCGATTCGGTGCTGATGGCCGACTGGTGCTACGTCTGCGATTTCGACCACAAGATGGACAGCCTGGAGCTGCCGATCAAGGATCAGGGCATCATCAAGAGCCCGGTGCGGATCGGTCCGGACACCTGGGTGGCGGCGAAGGTCAGCGTGCTGCGTGGCACCTCCGTCGGCCGCGGATGTGTGCTCGGTGCGCACGCGGTGGTCAAGGGGGAGATCCCGGACTTCTCCATCGCCGTCGGTTCACCGGCGAAGGTGGTCAAGAACCGCAAGGTGGCCTGGGACGCGTCGGCCGCCGAGCGCGCCGAGTTGGCCGCGAACCTGGCCGATATCGAGCGGAAGAAAGCCGCGCGCTGATCAGCGCAGCGCGCCCTCCAGCAGTTTCTGCCACGCGGGTTTCGCGAGTTCGGCGTTGCTCGCCGCATCGTCGCCGTAGAAGAACGCGTTGATGCCGGTGGTGGTCTGACCGCCCGGTGCGCAGATGCCGAACATCACCGCACCCGTGGTCGGTTCGGCCAGCCGCGCCACCAGGTAGCGCTGTTTGTCGTCCTGATACACCCGGTCGACGAGACCGACGAAATCGTCCTGTGCGGGCCGCAGCGTGCGCAGGTCTCCCACATCGGCGTGGTCGAGCCCGAAGGCGGCCAGCATCAGCTTCCACGCCTCGGGCTGGGGGATGTCCCCGGTGGCCGACAGGTGAAAGGTGACGGCCGGTTTGCCCGCGAAGTGCGCGAGATAGTTGTGCAGCACCGCGAAGTGGCCGGGCCAGCCCGATTCGAAACCCTCGATCTGGTCATCCCAGTCGGCGCTGTCGGTGAACAGCGAGTGCACCATCCTGATGACACAGTGGTCCCCGGAGCGGGCGGTGACGGTGATCTCGGTTGCCACTGGAGGCGCGTCATCGCACCAGTCGCTTTCGACGTACCCGAACCGGTGTGGCGGTTCCCATTCGGTGACCTCACCGGTGGAGGATCCGTTGGGTCCGAAGTCGAAACGGATTGCGCCGCCGACCTTCTCCTCGATGGCGGCGTTGGTGAACCAGGCCGTGTTCCCCGGTCCGGTGGCGACGGCCTGCCATACCTGTTCCGGCGTGCCGGGGACCACGAGTTGCATTTC
This sequence comes from Mycobacterium sp. P4_H6, assembly GCF_056400845.1. NCBI lineage: Bacteria > Bacillati > Actinomycetota > Actinomycetes > Mycobacteriales > Mycobacteriaceae > Mycobacterium > Mycobacterium sp. P4_H6. Next base: position 47,695 of record NZ_JBFUKN010000030.1, read on the forward strand.
GACCCAGCGCTTTTCGTCGTCATGGTTCACGGGCATGTCGGTTCTCCTGGCTCTCGTCGGGCGACGGCGCGGGGTAGGACGCGACGAACAGTCGATGAGGACGTCCGCGTGGTGCCGTCTCGTCGTGGTAGCGGGCGGCGAGCGCCGCGACCGCTTCGGTGAGGTCCCTGGTGAAAAAGGCACGATCCGCCGGGGACCGGAAGCGGATCGTGGTGTCGATGGACAGCGTCGCCAGGCGTTTGTCGGCTTGCCTTGCCGCCTGCCAGATTTCACCGACCTCGTTGACCACCCGCGCCGCCAGCGCGATGAGGTGGCCGGCCGAGAAGCGGTCGTTGGTCTTGTCGACCCGGGAGGCGACCTGCCCCAGCGCGCTGGGGGACACCACATAGGAGGCCGCGCTGGCGACCAGCAGGCGTTCGGTCAGCCCGCCCCACTGCCGCTCCTCGGCGACGGCCACCAACCGATGACGTTCCAGCGCGCGCAGGTGGTAGTTGACCTTCTGGCGGGAAAGACCGACCCGAGCCGCCAGCGTCGCGGCGGACGCCGGCTCGCTCAGCTCGGCCAGCAGTCGCGCACGCACGGGATCGAGCGCGCTTGTCGCGGCCGCCGGGTCGGTGATCACCTCGATCTCGACCATGTGCCCAGTTTGACCTTGACAAAAAATATTGTCAAGGGTGCCGAAACACGCGTACCCGTTGCTCCCAAGGCCTGTGGAGCAACGGGTACGCGAGTTTCGCCGGGTGAAGGCGCGGGTGGGCTAGCCGTAGTCGGGCAGCGGGCGTTCCACGATGAGTCGGCGCGGTTGCGGTTGCCGCTCGGCGCGTTTGGCGGCCAGGTAGACCTGCGCGGTGTGGTCGGCCACCGTCGGCCAGGAGAAATCGGAGGTCAGCCGGTCACGGGCGGCCAGGGCGCGCTGCTGGGCAGCGGCCGGGTCGTCGAGCACGCCGCGCACCGCGGTGGCCAGGCCCGCCACGTCGCGCGGCGGGCAGGACATGCCGGTGACGCCGTCGATGACGGCCTCACCCAGCCCGCCGGCGGTCGAGGTCACCAGCGGGGTGCCGGTGGCGGCGGCTTCGAGCGCGACGATGCCGAACGGTTCGTAATGCGAGGGCAGCACCGCCGCATCGGCGCGGTGCAACAACGTGACCAGGCCCTGATGGTCCACGCGGCCGATGAACTTCGTGGCCTTGAGCACCTTGTGCTTGCGGGCCTGTGCGGTGAGGAAGTCCAGCTGGGTACCGTCGCCGGCGATGGTCAGCGTGGTGCCCGGGTGGGTCTTGCGGATGCGGGGGAGTGCGGCGATCGCGTCGTGCACACCCTTCTCGTACTCCAGTCGACCGAAGTAGAGCAGCTCGGCCGGGCCGCCGTGGGCGCGGCGCGGCGCGAACGGCCAGCCGTCGGTGTCGATCCCGTTCGGGATGACGGTGGTCTCGGACAGTGCCGGTCCGAACAGGGCGTCGATCTCCTCGCGCATGGACGCCGAACACGTGATCAGCGAATCGGATTCGTGCACCAGCCAGGATTCCAATGCGTGCACCTGGCGGCTGACCGGTCCGGAAACCCACCCCGAATGTCGTCCCGCCTCGGTGGCGTGAATGGTGGAAACCAAAGGCACATCGAAGAATTCGGCCAGCGCGATAGCGGGGTGGGCCACCAGCCAGTCATGCGCGTGCACCAGGTCGGGTTCCCAGTCGCGCAGCGTCAGCCCGGAGCGCACCATGGCGTGTCCCATGGCCATCGTCCAGGCCATCATGTCGGTGCCGAAGGTGAATTCGTGCGGGTCCTGGGCGGCGGCGATGACGCGCACGCCCTCGGTGACCTCGTCGGTCGACGGGTGGGTGCTCGGGTCGGTGCCGGTGGGCCGGCGCGAGAGCACCACGACCTCATGGCCGGCCATGACGAGTTCGGTGGCCAGGTGGTGCACGTGGCGGCCGAGGCCGCCGATGATCACCGGTGGGTACTCCCACGACACCATGAGGATCTTCACGTGCACGCACCTTCGACGGACGGGGTCATCGGGGGAGCCGCCTGGCGTCCAGGGCGCCGAACAGCCCGTCGGCTCGGTTCCAGTCGCCGGCCAGCCGCTGCGCCTGCTCGCGCCGCCCGGAGGCCAGCGCCGCCGAGATCTCCCGGGTGGCATGGGCGTGCAGATGGGCGCGGTAGCGGGCGTATTCGGCGGCGGAGTCCTTGCTGACCATGAACGGCCAGTCACTGGACACCGTCAGCAGGGTCTCGCGCAGGATCTGGTCGGCCACCAGATCGCGCGACGCGCCGGGCCCGCGGTGGGCCAGCGCCTTGTCCACCGCCGACAGCGCGGTGTCGACGACCTCGGCGTTGAGTTGCACCAGATCGGACACCTTCTCGCCGTTCCAGACCTGCCAGTCCTTGCCCGAACCCCAAGAGCTGGGCGGCAATTCGACCGCAGGGCCGACGAATCCGGCCTCGATGGCGTCGGACAGGGTGCCCACCCGGATACCGGCCTCGGGCAGCGCGCGCAGCAGTCGCTCCAGCCACCGCGGGCCCTCGTACCACCAGTGCCCGAACAGTTCGGTGTCGAAGGCGGCGACCACATGCGCCGGCCGACCGATGCGTTCGGATTCCTGACGCAGCCTGCGGCGCACCACGCCGACGAAGTCCGCGACGTGTTTGTCGATCGCCTTGTCGGCGCGCTCGGGTTCGTAGGGCGCCTTGGCGTCGGAGGGCACGTTGCGCCCCGTCACCCGCGCCGGCTTGAGCCCGGTGAGGTGGTCATAGGTGTGGAAGTCGCGGTAGGCGGCGTGCCCGGGGTAGCCGGACTTCGGCGACCACACCCGGTAGCTGACCTGCAGGTCGCGACCGAAGGCCACCACGTCGGTGTCACCGACGGGCCTGCCCAGCGCGGTATCGCCGTGCAGCGACGGACCGTCGACCATGAAGTGGCTGACACCGGCTGCGGCGTAACCGGTTTCCATTCCCGGGGCGTACGCGCACTCGGGTGCCCAGATGCCCGTCGGGGTGTGGGCGAAGCGCTGCCGGGCATCGGCCAGGCCCTCGCGTAGCGCGAACTCGCGCAACCGCGGATTGAGCAGCGGCTGGAACGGGTGCGAGAGGGGACCGCCGAGCAGCTCGATGGTCCCGGCGTCGACGAGCTGGCGCAGCAGCGGACTGCCGCCGTGGCGCCACAGCGTGGTGAAATCCTCCAGGGCCTCGGTGGCGGCCGCATGTTCGCGGATACCGAACTGGCGCATCGCTTCCGCCGAACCGAAGGTGCCCGCGGCGCCGGTGCCGGTCTGCACGGTGGTCGCTTCCAGGGCCCGCAGCTGCCAGTTGGCCAGCCAGTGGTGCATGCCGGTCAGGCAGTACGGGTCATCGAGCTGGGCGGTGACCACCGGGGTCATGCCCAGGCTGACCAGGTGGCTGCGGTCCTCGGCGGCCAGCGTGCGCAGCACCCGCATGAGCGGCAGATAGGCCGCCGCCCAGGACTGGTACAGCCATTCCTCGCCGACGGGCCAGCGGCCGTGGTGGGCCAGCCAGGGCAGGTGCGTGTGCAGCACCAGCGTGAACATGCCGGGGGACTCCGGCACAGATTCCGGCGGGCGGGAGCGCAGCGACTGGGGAAGTGATCGCGTCACGGCAACACCGCGATGGCCACCAGATCCAGGCTGTCGTCGATTCGGCCTTCTTTCGCGTCGAGCAGATCGAAATCGTCGGCGCGCACCGCGGCGACGTCGGCGAGCAACTCCTGCGACCACGGCGCATCCGCAACCGCGCGGTCGATCTGGGCCGCAATGATGGAACCGCCGTGGCGGGCGTCGCGTTCGGCCAGTGCGGTGCCGTGGAAAACCCCGAGCATGGCCTCGACGCGGAAGCCGCCCTGCTCCAGCAGTTCGGTGAGTTCGTCGGCGTTCAGTTCCCGGGTGTGGAACGGGTTGAGCGGGGTGTCACGGCCCGGTGAGAAGGTGATGCGATTCGGCGTGGACATCAGCAGCACCCCGCCCGGGCGCAGCACGCGGGCGCATTCGGTGACGAACTGGCCTTGGTCCCACAGATGCTCGATCACCTGGAAGTTGACCACCACATCCACCGAGCCATCGGCTAATGGCAGGTCGGCGAGGTTGCCCAGGTGCATCTGCACCCGCGGATACTTCGCGCGGATGTGCGCGACGGCCTGCTCGTCGTAATCCACCCCGGTGACACTGCGCGCGACAGCGGCGATCAGATCGGCGCCGTACCCCTCGCCGGGGCCGGCCTCCAGCACGTCGCGACCGGCGCAGCGGTCGGCGAGTCGCTGATAGACGACCTCGTGGCGGCGGAACCAGTAGTTCTCCTCGGCCAGGCCGGGGATGGTGCGCTCGCCGGTCAGGGGCAGGGGATCGCCCGGGCCAGCGCTGTCGACGGAACCGATTGTGCTCATTGGAAGGCAGGCTAACCCGTAATGGCCGGTTCGCGAACGGATGCCCTGGCGACCGTGGGGTCTGAGCGAACCAACCAACGGGTTATGGTGTCCATGCGTGCCGTCAAAGTTACCCGCGAGTAACCTGGAGGCCGTTCGACAAAACGTGATATGCCCAGGCCGGCTGCCGGCCTCATCGAGGAGGACGAACCACAGTCATGACAAACATCGTGGTCCTGATCAAGCAGGTCCCTGACACTTGGTCCGAGCGCAAGCTGTCCGAGGGTGATTGGACCCTGGACCGGGAAGCTGCCGACGCCGTGCTCGACGAGATCAACGAGCGTGCCGTCGAAGAAGCGCTGCTCATCAAGGAGCGCGAGGGCGGCGACAGCACCGTCACCGTGCTGACCGCCGGCCCCGAGCGCGCCACCGAGGCCATCCGCAAGGCGCTGTCCATGGGTGCCGACAAGGCCGTGCACCTCAAGGACGACGGCCTGCACGGCTCCGATGTGATCCAGACGGGCTGGGCCCTGGCCCGCGCGCTGGGCACCATCGAGGGCACCGAGCTGGTCATCGCCGGTAACGAGGCCACCGACGGCGTCGGCGGCGCAGTGCCCGCCGTCATCGCCGAATACCTGGGTCTGCCGCAGCTGACCCACGTACGCAAGCTGAACGTCGAGGGCGGCAAGGTCACCGGCGAGCGCGAGACCGACGACGGCGTCTTCGGCCTTGAGGCCTCGCTGCCCGCCGTGGTCAGCGTCAACGAGAAGATCAACGAGCCCCGCTTCCCGTCCTTCAAGGGCATCATGGCCGCCAAGAAGAAGGAAGTCACCGTCCTGACCCTGGCCGAGATCGGTGTCGAGGCCGACGAGGTGGGCGTGGCGAACGCCGGTTCCAAGGTGCTCTCGTCGACCCCCAAGCCCCCGAAGACCGCGGGCGAGAAGGTCACCGACGAGGGCGAGGGCGGCAAGAAGGTCGCCGAGTACCTGGTCTCCCAGAAGCTGATCTAGTCGCCGATCCCAATCTTCTCTGACAACACATAAGGACATATTCATGGCTGAAGTACTTGTGCTCGTCGAGCACGCCGAAGGTGCACTGAAGAAGGTCAGCACCGAACTGATCACCGCCGCCCGCGTTCTGGGTGAGCCCTCCGCGGTCGTGGTGGGTGCCGAGGGCACCGCCGCGGCCCTCACCGACGGCCTCAAGGCCGCCGGCGCCGCCAAGATCTACGTCGCCGAGTCGGCCGACGTGGACAGCTTCCTGGTCACCCCGAAGGTCGACGTGCTCGCCGCGCTGACCGAGTCGGCCGCTCCCGCCGCCGTCGTCATCGCCGCCAACGCCGAGGGCAAAGAGGTCGCCGGCCGGCTGGCCGCGCGTCTGGGCTCGGGCCTGCTGGTCGACGTCGTCGAGATCAAAGAGGGCGGCATCGGCGTCCACAGCATCTTCGGTGGCGCGTTCACCGTCGACGCCCAGGCCACCGGTGAACTCCCCGTGATCACCGTGCGCCCGGGTGCCGTCGAGGCCGCCCCGGCCGACGGTGCCGGCGAGGTCGTCTCCGTCGAGGTTCCGGCGCAGGCCGAAAATGCGACGAAGATCACGTCCCGCGAACCCGTCGTGGCGGGTGACCGTCCGGAGCTCACCGAGGCCAGCGTCGTGGTCGCCGGTGGCCGTGGCGTCGGTAGCGAGGAGAACTTCAAGGTCGTCGAGGAGCTCGCCGATTCGCTCGGTGCCGCCGTCGGCGCCTCGCGTGCCGCCGTCGACTCCGGCTACTACGCCGGTCAGTTCCAGGTCGGTCAGACCGGTAAGACGGTCTCCCCGCAGCTGTACATCGCGCTGGGCATCTCCGGTGCCATCCAGCACCGCGCCGGTATGCAGACGTCCAAGACCATCATCGCGGTCAACAAGGACGAAGAGGCGCCGATCTTCGAGATCGCCGATCTCGGCATTGTCGGCGACCTGTTCAAGGTCACCCCGCAGCTGACCGAGGCGGTCAAGGCCCGCAAGGGTTAATCCCGCTCTCTGCCGCTCGAAAGGCGCCCCGGAACACATGTTCCGGGGCGCTTTCGCGTGCTGTGCGTGCTGTTCACGCACCGTGCACGGACACGTCACGCCCCTGATGCCGCCCGGAGACCCGCAGGCGCGACCGTGCTCAGCATGAGCACCGCATCTGTACTCATACCGGCTGATGACATCGACCAGGCGACACCCGGGACACCGGGGCCGCGCTACACCCTGCTGCTGTCCACCGAACCCGCGGATATCGAGGCGGCCCAGCGCCTGCGCCACGATGTGTTCACCTCCGAGCCCGGTTTCGCCATGGCGCAGACTAGCGACGGACTGGACGCCGACCGCTTCGACCAGTTCTGCGATCACCTGTTGGTGCGCGAGGACGGCTCCGGCGAACTCGTCGGCTGCTACCGGATGCTCCCGCCGCCCGGCGCCATCGCCGCCGGAAGTCTGTACACCGCCACCGAATTCGATGTCCGCGCGCTGGACGCCCTGCGGCCGTCGCTGGTCGAGATGGGCCGCGCCGTGGTCCGCGGAGATCACCGCAACGGCGCTGTGGTGCTGCTGATGTGGGCGGGCATCCTGGCCTACCTGGACCGCTGCGGCTACGACTACGTGACCGGCTGTGTGTCGGTGCCCACGCATCCAGCCGGCGACCTGGAGCGCCCCGGCAGCCAGCTGCGCGGGGTCCGCGACTTCGTGCTGCGCCGCCACGGCGCCCCGCGGGAGTTCACCGTGCGGCCCTACCGCCCGGTGGTCATCGACGGCCGCGGCCTCGACGAGATCGCACCACCGGCCCGGGTCACCGTGCCGGCGCTGATGCGCGGCTATCTGCGCCTCGGCGCCCAGGTGTGCGGTGAACCCGCCCACGATCCCGAGTTCGGCGTCGGTGACTTCCCGGCGCTGCTGGACAAGCGGCACGCCGACGTGCGCTACCTGAAGCGGCTGCGCTCGGTATCGCAGGCCGCCGACACCACCGAGAGCGAGACCGGATCATGACCGTCGCGAGCGATCACTCCTGGCTGCCGCGGGCCTCCTGCGACGCCAGCTGCATGCACGCCGGTGCGGCCCCGCTCGGATCCCGTCCCGCGGTCTGGACCCGCACGACGCTGCGCGTCACCGGTGCCCTGCTGTTGTTCCTGGCGGTGCCGCTGCTGGCGGTGCCGCTACCGGGCCGCTCGCACCTGCAGCGCGCCTACTGCCGGCTCATGCTGCGCTGCGTCGGCGTGCGGATCACCGTCTCCGGCGGCCCCATCCGCAACCTGCGTGGCGTGCTGGTGGTCAGCGGCCACGTGTCCTGGCTGGACATCTTCAGCATCGGGGCGGTCATGCCGGGGTCGTTCGTGGCCCGCGCCGACCTGATCAACTGGCCGGCGCTCGGTGTCGTCGCCCGGATCATGAAGGTCATCCCGATCGAACGGGAGAACCTGCGCAGGCTGCCCGCGGTGGTCAGCGCGGTGGCGGCGCGGCTGCGCAACGGCCACACGGTGGTGGCCTTCCCGGAGGGCACCACCTGGTGCGGGCTCGGATACGGACGGTTCCGGCCGGCCATGTTCCAGGCCGCCGTGGACGCGGGCCGCCCGGTGCAGCCGCTGCGGCTGGACTACCACCATCGTGACGGCAGCCCGTCGACCGTGCCCGCCTACATCGGCGAGGACACCCTGCTGGACTCGATCCGCCGGCTCGTCACGGCCCGCCGCACGGTGGTGCACGTGCAGGTGCAGTCGCTGGAACTGCCCGGGCAGGACCGGCGCGACCTGGCCGCCCGCTGCGAGGCGGCCGTTCGCGGCACCGCCCGCCGCGCCGTGGCACCCGGCGCGCACGGTCACACACCGGGGCACGCACTGGCCGCCTGACCTCGACGGCCGGCCGCACCCGGGCCGGCGGCTATCCTTGATGGGCCATGACAGCCGTTTACCTCGATCACGCTGCCACCACCCCGATGCACCCCGCTGCCATCGAGGCGATGGTCGGTGCGCTGGCCACGGTCGGCAACGCATCCTCGCTGCACACGTCCGGCCGCGCGGCGCGCCGGCGGATGGAGGAGGCCCGCGAGACGCTGGCCGGTCTGCTGGGTGCCCGCCCGTCCGAGGTGATCTTCACCGCCGGCGGCACCGAGTCCGACAACCTGGCGGTCAAGGGCATCTACTGGGCACGCCGGGATGCCGATCCGCGCCGCCGGCGGATCGTGACCACTCCCGTCGAGCATCACGCCGTGCTCGACGCCGTCGAGTGGCTCGCCGAGCACGAAGGCGCCGAGGTCACCTGGCTGCCCGTCGACGCCGACGGTTCGGTGGCGCCCGAGTCGCTGCGTGCGGCACTGAGCACCCATGACGACGTGGCACTGGTGTCGATCATGTGGGCCAACAACGAGGTCGGCACCATCCTGCCGATCGCCGAATTGGCAGCAGTGGCAGCCGAATTCGAGATCCCGATGCACAGCGACGCGATCCAGGCCGTCGGGCACATCCCGGTGGCGTTCGCCGCGAGCGGGCTGTCGGCGATGAGCGTGGCCGCGCACAAGTTCGGCGGACCGACCGGCATCGGCGCACTGGTACTGCGGCGTGACACCGCCTGCGTGCCGATCCTGCACGGTGGTGGTCAGGAGCGTGACGTCCGTTCGGGCACACCGGATGTCGCCGCCGCGGTGGCGATGGCCGCGGCCGCCCGGGTGGCGGTGGAGGGGCTCGCCGAGTCCAGCGCCCGGGTCCGCGCGCTGCGCGACCGGCTGATCGCCGGCGTGCAGGCACAGATCGAAGATGTCGACGTCAACGGCGCGAGCGGCGATCACCGACTGCCCGGCAACGCCCACTTCACCTTCCGCGGCTGTGAGGGCGACGCCCTGCTGATGCTGCTCGACGCCAAGGGTGTCGAATGTTCGACCGGTTCGGCCTGCACGGCCGGTGTGGCGCAGCCCTCCCATGTGCTCGTCGCGATGGGCGCCGACCCGGCCGCTGCCCGTGGTTCGCTGCGACTCTCGTTGGGGCACACCAGTACCGAGGCCGACGTCGATGCCGCGGTGGCTGTGCTGCCCGCCGCGGTGGAGCGGGCCAGGCAGGCCGCGCTGGCCAGTGCGGGGACACGACGATGAGGGTTCTGGTCGCGATGAGCGGCGGGGTCGATTCGTCGGTGGCCGCGGCGCGGATGGTGGACGCCGGCCACGATGTCGTCGGTGTGCACCTGGCGCTGTCGGCGGCCCCGGGCACGCTGCGCACCGGGTCGCGGGGCTGCTGCTCCAAGGAGGACGCCGGCGATGCCCGCCGCGTCGCCGATATTCTCGACATCCCGTTCTACGTGTGGGACTTCGCGGACCGCTTCAAGGAAGAGGTGATCGACGACTTCGTCGATTCCTACGCGCGCGGCGAAACGCCCAATCCGTGCGTGAAGTGCAATGAGACGATCAAGTTCTCCGCGCTCTCGGCGCGCGCGCTGGCGCTGGGATTCGACGCCGTCGCCACCGGTCACTATGCGCGGCTCGCCGACGGCCGGCTGCGCCGCGCGGTCGATATCGACAAGGACCAGTCCTATGTGCTGGCGGTGCTGACCGCCGAGCAGCTGCGGCACGCGCTCTTCCCGATCGGTGACACCCCCAAGCCGGAGATCCGCGCCGAAGCGGCCCGTCGCGGTCTGGCCGTCGCCGAAAAACCGGACAGCCATGACATCTGCTTCATCCCGTCCGGCGACACCCGCGCCTTCCTGGGCGCCCGCATCGGGGTGCGTCCCGGTGCGGTCGTCGACTCCGGTGGCGCCGTCCTCGCCGAGCACGACGGCGTGCACGGTTTCACCATCGGCCAGCGCAAGGGCCTGGGCATCGCCGGGCCGGGCCCCGACGGACAGCCGCGGTACGTGACCGGTATCGACGCCGAGACCGGGACGGTGCGCGTGGGCGCCGCCGATGATCTGGACGTGTCGACGCTGACGGGGGAGAAGCCCGTGTTCACCGCAGGCACCGCACCGACCGGGCCCATCGAGGGCGTCGTGCAGGTGCGCGCCCACGGAGGTTTCGCCGACGCCGTCGCCCAGCTGCACGACGGCCGGCTGATCGCCGACCTGCGGACCCCGATCCGCGGGGTGGCACCCGGGCAGACCATGGTGCTCTACCGGCCGGATCCCGCCGGCGACGAGGTCATCGCCAGCGCCACCGTCACCCGCTGACACCGCGATCGAATACGGTTGGCCGATGAGTGTTTTCGCCGCCGCTACCGGCATAGGTTCCTGGCCGGGTGAGTCGGCACGCGAGGCCGCCGAGATCGTCATCGGGGAGCTGCACACCCTTCCGCACCTGGTGGAGTTGCCCGCCCGCGGTGTCGGCGCGGACCTGATCGGGCGCACCGGCGCGCTGCTGGTGGACATCGGTTTCGACACCGTGGCCCGCGCCTACCGCATCGCCCCGGGCCGCAGTTCGGTGTTGCGCCGCGCGGTCAGCATGCTCAACGAGGACCTCGACGCACTGGAGGAGGCCTGGGAGAAGGCCGGTCTGCACGGTTCCGGGCGCCCGGTGAAGGTCCAGGCCGCCGGGCCGATCACCCTGGCCGCCCAGCTGGAGCTCGCGAACGGGCACCGGGCCATCACCGACAGCGGTGCGCTGCGCGACCTGGCCGAGTCGCTGTCCGAAGGTCTGTCGCAGCACCGGGCGGAGGTGGCGCGCCGGCTGGGCACCGAGGTCGTGGTGCAACTCGACGAACCCTTGCTGCCCGCGGCGATGCTGGGCCGGCTGACCGGGGTGACCAGCTTCTCGCCGGTGAATCCGGTCGAGGAACAGGTCGCCGCGGCGTTGCTGGACGAATGCATCGCCCGGGTGGGCGGCGAGGTCGCGCTGCACAGCTGCGCCCCGCACCTGCCGTGGAAGCTGTTGCAGCGCAGCCAATTACAGGCCCTTTCCGTCGACGTCGCCACCCTGCAGGCCGCCGACCTGGACGGGGTCGGCGAGTTCGTGGAGTCCGGGCGGACCGTACTGCTCGGCGTGCTGCCCGGCACCGCGCAGCAACAGCGCTGGACACCCCAGCAGGTCGCCGCCGCGGCGGCCAAGGTCACCGACCGGCTGGGCTTCCCCCGAACGGTGCTGCGCGAGCGGATCGGCATCACCCCTGCCTGCGGGCTGTCCGGTGCCACCGAGGAGTGGGCGCGCACCGCGATCGGCCTGGTGCAGAAGGCCGCCGATGGTTTGGAAACCGATCCTGAGGGAATCTGACAAGCAAACTTCGCGGTGGCGTAAGGTGAGCTCTGAAGGTTGGGGAGCCAGTGAATCAGTGGAAGCGTGTGGTCACGGCCGGTGCGGGCGCAACGGTCGCATTGACGCTGGTCATTGCACCTGGCGCCATCGCCACCGCTGACCCGGGACACCGCGGATCACACTCAGACCATTCCGATCGCCGCGACGATTCCGGCAGGCGTGGCAGTGACGGCTTCCGTGGCGGTACCTCCAGCAACGACTCCCGCGGCGACAGCGCGAGCCGGACTGAGCAGACCACCGCACGCACCAGCGGCACGGAGCAGAGCACCGCGCGCACCGGCAGCTCCGCAGCCGCCGACACCGCACGCAGCAGCGAGGACTCCTCGTCGAGCGCAACGAGACGGCCCTCGGTGACCACCGCGGACGGCGCCCGCACGGTGCGCACGGCCAGAACCGCGCGAACGGCCGATGACATCAGCACCGGTTCGGGACTGCGCCCGGCCGCACCCGTCGCACCCAGCTACCCCTCCGCGCCCGACCTCACCCCGTCGGCAGGCGTCGCCGAACCGGCATCGCCACCGCGATCGCCGGTGACGCCGGTGGACGTGTCGGCCGATGTGATCGCATCGCAGGCCGCGGCGCCCGTGGCGGCGCCGATCGCGCCGCCGGTCGCGGGGTTGCGGGTGGCCGATATGGGCCTGTCGGTGCTGCCGATCGGGCCCGACCCACGCCCCGGCCAGCCCATGACCTCACTGTTCGGCATCCTCGGCCTGCTGCTGATCCCGCTGGCCGGCGCCGCTCTGGGCTACCGGCAGGCCCGGGCGGCGCGCTCCGTCGGCGCGCTGCCACGCATCTGACCCGCTACTTACCCCGTAAATCCTTGCGCAGGATCTTCCCCGCCGCCGACTTCGGGATGGCATCGATGAACGCCACCTGACGGACCTTCTTGTACGGCGCCACCTGCCCGGCGACGAACTCCATCACCGCATCCTCGCTGAGCTCGGCGTCGGGCTGGCGCACCACGAACGCCTTGGGCACCTCCTCGCCGGACTCCTGCTCGATCACCCCGATGACGGCGGCGTCGGCGATCGACGGATGGCCCAGCAGCACGGCCTCCAGCTCGGCGGGCGGCACCTGGTAGCCCTTGTACTTGATCAGCTCCTTGAGGCGGTCGACGATGAACACGCAGCCGGTCGGGTCGACGCGCGCGAGGTCCCCGGTGTGCAGGAATCCGTCATCGTCGATGGTGTCGCGGGTCGCGGTGTCATTGCCGAGGTAGCCGACCATCACGTTGGGGCCCCTGAACCAGAGCTCGCCGGTCTCGCTGAGACCGGATTCGGGCAGCCCGATCTCCGCCCCGGTGGCGGGGTCGACGAGCTTGGACTCGGCGTTGGGCACCGTCCATCCGCAGGAGCTGACGGGCGCCGCCGCTCCCACGAGTTCCTTGCCGCCGTCGAACGGGGTGATGTGGCTGACCGGGCTCAGCTCGCTCATCCCGTAGCCCTGCACCAGCGCACAGCCGAGGCGGGCCGTGACGGCGCGGCCGAGTTCCTCGTCCAGCGGCGCGGCACCGGACATGATGGCGCGCAACGAGGACAGGTCGTAGTCGTCGATGAGCGGATGCTTGGCCAGGGCCACCGCGACCGGCGGGGCGATGAAAGCGTGCGTGCACTTGTGCTCGGCGATGTTGGCCAGGAATTCGGTCAGGTCGAAGGCGGGCATGATGACCAGCTGGGCGCGCGCGTGCAGTGCGGCGTTGAGCAACACCGTCATCCCGTAGATGTGGAAGAACGGCAGCACGGCCAGGACGACGTCACCGGAGGTCATGCCCTGCAGCGGCCGGATCTGCGCGACGTTGGCCACCAGGTTGCGGTGGGTGAGCATCACGCCCTTGGGGTTGCCGGTGGTGCCCGAGCTGTAGGGCAACACGGCCAGGTGGGTGGCCGGATCGAAGCTCACCTGCGGCGCCGGGTGGGCCGGACCCAGCAGATCCTCGGCGTTGGGGTGCCCGTCGGCGTCGGCGCCCGGGCCGTCGAGCACGATCACCGCGGACGCGTCCAGGCCCGCGCCGGCCGCGCCCTCCAGGGCCTGCGGCGTGAGCGCGGTGACCGTCACCAGCAGTGCGGCCTTGCTGTCGGTGAGCTGCTTGGTGATGTCCTTGGCGGTGAACAGGGCATTGATGGTGGTGGCGGTGGCACCGGCGCGCAGGATGCCGTGGAAGGCGACGGCGAACGCCGAACTGTTCGGGGCCAGCAGGCCCACCACGTCACCGGTGCCGAGCCCGCGGGCCGCGAGCGCTCCGGCGAACCCGTCGATCCGCTCGACCAGCTGGCCGTAGGTGGTGGTGTTACCGGTCTTGGCGTCCAGCAGCGCGACCTGTTCTGCCACTGCGGGATCGATGTCCGCGAACAGGTAGTCATAGACGCTCGATGAGGGGATCTGGACCTTGGGAAACGGGCTTTCGATACTCATGGTGCTGCCCATCGAACCACGCCGTCGGGGCAAATGGGGGCAACCTCCGAAGCCGTCGCGTTACCAGCGGTACTGGATACCGTAGATTGTCGTCATGGACAACCCGCCCGATCTCCCCGGCGTGCAACACCGCTATGTCGATCTCGGTCGCGGCGTGACGATCCACGTCGCCGACGCCGGTCCGGCCGACGGCCCGCCGGTCATGCTGGTGCACGGTTTCCCGCAGAACTGGTGGGAATGGCACGAGCTGATCGGCCCGCTCGCCGAGGACGGATACCGGGTGCTGTGCCCGGATCTGCGCGGGGCGGGCTGGAGCTCGGCGCCCAAGGACCGTTACCTCAAGAACGACATGGCCGACGATCTGGCCGCGGTCTGTGACCGGCTCGGCGTGGGACCGGTCAAACTCGTCGCCCACGACTGGGGCGGGCCGGTGGCCACCATCTTCCTGCTGCGCCACCCCGAGAAGGTCGCGGCCTTCATGGGCCTGAACACCGCGGTGCCCTGGCTCAAGCACGACCGCGAGGCACTGATCAACATCTGGCGCATGTGGTACCAGATCCCGATGCTGCTGCCGGTGATCGGCCCGAAGGTGATCGCCGACCCGAAGGCACGGTTCTTCCGGTTCCTGGGCTCCTGGGTGGGCGGGGACTTCCAGACACCCGACGAGGACATCGCGTTCTATGTCGCGTGTATGCGTCGCCCCGGGTACGCCCGAGCCGGCTCGCGCTGGTACCGGACCTTCCAGACCCGCGAAGCCGCGCGCTGGATGCGCGGCGAGTTCGACGATCACCATGTGTCGATACCGGTGCGCTGGTTGCACGGCACCGACGACTCGGTGCTCACCCCGGAACTGTTGCGGGTGCTGCCCGAGCACTGTTCGGACTTCGAGCTCGAACTGGTACCCGGCGTCGGGCACTGGATCGTCGAGCAGCGTCCCGAGCTGGTGCTCGACCGGCTGCGGACGTTCCTGACGACCACCTAGCCCGAATCTGACGCCCCGGCAGCCAGTTTCGCCGCTAGCGCTCGTCGAGCTGTCTGACCAGTTTCTTCGCTGCCACCAACCGGAACGAGGCGTCCAGCAGTTCGGTGACCTCGTCCCAGTCGACCTTCGCCGCAGTCAGGTCCAGGCCCATCCACCCGAACGGGCCCATGTACGCGGGGAAGAAGAACCGGTCGTCCTGCTCGAGAGACTTGCGGTCGGAGTCGTCCACCTTGACGAGCAACGAGTGCGGGAAGGCAAGCATCTCGCCTGCCGTCTTCACGTTGCCGCCGTACATGGCGAACATCTTGGGCACGCAGAACACCGGCCGGCCCCAGGAGACCTTCTCGAAGGCCGAGGGAAAGCCGAGCGCCAGCTCGCGCAGCTCGGCGAGCCCGAAGTCGTCGTCGGAGAACATGATCGGGTGCGGCACGGGTAGCAGTCTATCGGCGCCACCAATGGGTTAGGCTACCCTTACTTTCGCAGGTGAGGAGTGGTCATATGCCGACGTCGTGGATGGATACCGTGCTCCGGCAGAGTAGGCGGGTGGGTGACTTCCCGTATCCGCACTGGGCCGCGGTGTTCTTGAACAACCCGATCCGCAGGCTCGTCGGGCGGCCCGGCAGCGTCGTGGCTTCGCTGCGGCTGACCGGAAACGAACGCGTGCTGGAGATCGGTCCCGGACCCGGATACTTCAGCACCGAACTCGCCCGGCGCCTGCCGCTGGGCCGGCTCGACCTGTTCGATCTGCAACCGCAGATGCTGGACAAGGCGCGGCGCACGCTGGCCGATATCGACAGCGGGTGCCGGGTCGGGTTCCATTCCGGGGACGCCGGTGACGGACTGCCGTTTCCCGACGAATCCTTTGACGTCGCCTTCCTGGCCGCGGTGCTCGGCGAGGTACCCGACCAGGACGCCTGCATCCGCGCGCTCGAACGGGTGCTCAACCCGGGGGCGCTGCTGGTGTTCGTCGAGGCCTTCCCGGACCCTGATCGCCAGAGCGTGGCGGCGCTGCGCGAACTGGTCGAGCCCCGCGGATTCGTGCTGCAGTGCTGGGAGGGCACCACCTGGCGTGATGTGGTGCAATTCCGGCGCATCCCGACCCTGTGAATCGTGTCGGAGGGCTCGACTAGCCTGACCAGGGTGAGCTCACCGGACGCAGAGGCACGTGGTCGATGGCAGGAACTCGCCGAGGAAGTGCGCGGGCATCAGTTCCGCTACTACGTCAAGGACGCACCGGTCGTCTCGGACGCGGAGTTCGACACCCTGCTGCGTGAACTGCAGGGCCTGGAGGACACCTACCCGGAACTGCGCTCCCCGGACTCGCCGACCCAGCTGGTCGGCGGCGCCGGATTCGCCACCGACTTCGCCGCGGCCGACCATCTGGAACGGATGCTGTCGCTGGACAACGCATTCGACACCGACGAGCTGTCGGCGTGGGCCGCGCGGGTGGGCGCCGAGATCGGTACCGATATCGACTATCTGTGCGAACTGAAGATCGACGGTGTCGCGCTGGCGCTGGTCTACCGCGACGGTGTCCTGGTCCGCGGCGCCACCCGAGGCGACGGCCGCAGCGGCGAGGATGTCACCAACAACGCCCGCACCATCGACGATATCCCCGAACGACTCACCGGCACAGATGAATTCCCGGTACCCGCCGTGCTCGAGGTGCGCGGTGAGGTGTTCTTCCGGCTGGCCGATTTCGAGGAACTCAACGCCGGTCTGGTGGCCGAGGGCAAGCCGCCGTTCGCCAACCCGCGCAACAGCGCGGCCGGTTCACTGCGGCAGAAGAATCCCGCCGTGACCGCGCGGCGCAAGCTGCGGATGATTTGTCACGGACTCGGCAAGGCCGAAGGTTTCACCCCCGCCTCCCTGCACGATGCGTACCGGGCGCTGGATGCCTGGGGCCTGCCGGTATCCACCCACACCGTGCAGGTGCAGGGCATCAAGGCCGTGGCCGAACGCATCGCCTACTGGGGCGAGCACCGCCACGATGTCGAACACGAGATCGACGGCCTGGTGGTCAAAGTCGACGATGTGAACCTGCAGCGCCGGCTCGGCGCGACGTCACGGGCACCCCGCTGGGCCATCGCCTACAAGTACCCGCCCGAGGAGGTCACCACCAAACTCCTCGACATCCGGGTCAACGTCGGGCGCACCGGGCGGGTCACCCCGTTCGCCTATATGGAACCGGTCAAGGTGGCCGGCTCCACGGTCGGGTTGGCCACGCTGCACAACGCCTCCGAGGTCAAACGCAAGGGTGTGCTCATCGGTGACACCGTGGTGCTGCGCAAGGCCGGTGACGTCATCCCCGAGGTACTGGCCCCGGTGGTCGACCTCAGGGACGGGTCCGAACGCGAATTCGTCATGCCCACAGCGTGTCCGGAGTGTGGCACCACGCTGGCGCCGGCCAAGGAGGGCGACGCCGACATCCGCTGCCCCAACACCCGCAGCTGCCCGGCCCAGCTGCGGGAGCGGGTGTTTCACGTCGCCGGCCGCGGTGCCTTCGACATCGAGGGCCTCGGCTATGAGGCGGGCATCGCGCTGCTGCAGGCCGGGGTGATCGCCGACGAGGGCGATCTGTTCACCCTCACCGCGGAACAGCTGCTGCGTACCGAGCTGTTCACCACCAAGGCCGGCGAGCTGTCGGCCAACGGCAAGCGGCTGCTCGCCAACCTGGGCAAGGCGAAATCCCAACCGCTCTGGCGGGTCCTGGTCGCGCTGTCCATCCGGCACGTCGGGCCGACCGCGGCCCGCGCGCTGGCCGGCGAATTCGGCAGCCTGGACGCGATCATCGCGGCCTCGGAGTCCGAACTGGCCGCGGTGGAGGGCGTCGGTCCGACCATCGCCGCCGCGGTGATCGAATGGTTCGAGGTCGACTGGCACCGTGCGATCGTCGACAAATGGCGCGCCGCCGGTGTCCGGATGGTCGACGAACGTGATGCCGGTATCGAACGCACCCTGGAGGGTCTGTCGATCGTGGTGACGGGTTCGCTGACCGGATTCTCCCGCGACGAGGCCAAAGAGGCCATCCTCACCCGGGGCGGCAAGGCCGCCGGCTCGGTCTCCAAGAAGACCTCCTACGTGGTCGCCGGGGACGCGCCGGGATCCAAGTACGACAAGGCGATCGAACTCGGGGTGCCGGTGCTCGACGAAGATGGCTTCCGTCAGCTGCTGGCCGACGGGCCCGAGCCCGAGCCCGAGCCCGAATCCGAACCGGAGTCGGCCGAGAGCTAGCCCCGCGCCCACCATCACCGAGGCCGGTCAGAAAGCCAGGGCGGGCCCGAAGGTGTATTCGGACCCGCCCCCGTGCGCGGGAGTGTCGCTCAGTCGTTGTATGGATCAACGGTGGCCTGGGGGGCCGTCACCGGGGGAGTGAAGACGTTTCCGGCGGTGGTGTCGACCGATTTCTGGCGCCCGCTGCGCGTCCCGTTCGCCTGTACTCCGTCGCCCGGGCTGGGTTGGTCTGCTACGGTTTTGACGGCCGAAGCGGGCGCCGACGGGGTCGCAGACACGGCCGGGGCGGTCCCGAGAATCGCGGCCGTCAACGCGATGACGCCGACTGTGATCAAGCTGGTTTTGTGCATTTCTACGTGCCTTTCTGGTCGTGGCAGCCACCCGGCACTGCACCTACGGTGCCCGAGGGTGGCGATTCTCTTGTTGCGCAAACTGCGTTGTTGACAGTGTGTTTGGCGCATGAGTGTGCAATGTCATTGTCTCTCAATGATTTTCAGGAGTTGCATTCGTCTTCCGTGGTGTGGATCTTTCCTGTGTTCCAACCTATGGGCCAGGAAAATCCCTGTCACGGGACTCATACGGAACGCCAAGAATCGTTCAGTCGGACAGCATTGCGGGCATCGTCGATATCCGCGAACGCGCGGGAACCGGGGCCTTAGCGGTACCCCGCGCGCATGTCCTCGACGATCCGCGGATTGTCCAGCGTCGAGGGCGCGAGCACCTGCGGGGCGTTGTCCGGTGAGAACACCGTCGCCGCATCGAGCACCTGCTG
>NZ_JBFUKN010000031.1:0-66025 GCF_056400845.1 Mycobacterium sp. P4_H6
ACGTTGAACACGCCGGCGGGTAGCCCGGCGCGGACGGCAAGTTCGGCGAGAGCGACTGCGGTACGGGGGGTTTCATCGGCGGGCTTGGCCACCGAGCAGTTGCCGGTGGCAATCGCCGGCGCCACCGCGCGGGCCAGGAGCTGCATGGGGTAGTTCCAGGCGATGATGTGACCGGTGACTCCGAGAGGTTCGTTTCTGGTGTACGCGTGCACATCTGAGGTCAACGGAATGGTGTTCCCGTAGAAGCTGTCGATGGCGTGACCGTAGAAGCGAAAGTACCGTGCGCACACTGCGGCGTCGCTGCGTGCCTGAGTCAGAGGTTTGCCGGTGTCCTCGCTTTCCATCCATGCCAGTCGGTCGTGCTCCTCCTCGATCAGGTCGGCGATGCGGGTGAGGATTCTTGCTCGGTCGGCGGGCGCGGTTCTTCTCCAGTCGCGGGAGGCTCGACGTGCGGCGGCCACCGCGCGGTCGATCTCGTCCGGTCCACCGCGGGCCACCGGACCAAGTGACCGACCGTCGGATGGATCGATGTTGTCGTAGGTATCGGCCGAGGGCACCGAAGCTGCGTCGATGTAGGACTCAGTGGTCGGCATGGGCCCTCCTGGATGATGTGTTGCGGCCGCCGTCGACATAGGGGATACGGTCATGTCTGCGGTCGATTGTTCGTAGCGCACCTGTGAACTTCGCGAAGTAAACGTCTACGTTTACTTCTTGTAGTACTACGCGTAGTCTCTGAAACTGTCAACCAATCGCTGGCCAAGTCTTGGTTCGCGGGCCGACGTGCTACTACGCTCCTGAAGGAGAAGGCCGATGCCCTGCTTGCCGGCCGTGGGTTGTCGACCGATCTCAAAAATGCTGCGAGGCAACTCGTATGACTGATGTCGCGCGAACCGGCAGGCCCACCCAGGCGGCTGCCAAGAAGCTGGATGAGCGGCTCCGTCAGGCCGCTGTCGAAACATTCATCAAATACGGTTTCGGCGGAACGACGATGGAGGCCGTCGCGCGCGCCGCCAACATCTCCAAGAGGACGCTGTACGCCCGCTACGCCGACAAACATGCTCTGTTTGCCAGCGTCATCCCTTGGGCGCTCTCGCGGCTGGAACTCTCGGACGCCGACGAAAACCACGTTGACATGGACATCGTGGCTTCGCTGACTGCTATTGGGCGGGCGGCCATCTCGCGGGCCGTCGACCCCGATCGTGCGAAACTCCTGCGAATCGCGCTGGACGAGTCGAATCGGTTCCCCGAATTCGGAGCCGCCTCGCACTCTCTGCTGTGGTCGGCGCAGCAGCGAGCGGTGATGGCTACGCTCGAACATTTCAGGGAGCCTATGGGTTTGGACATCGCCGACGCAGAGATCGCCGCCGAGCAGTTCATTGCCATGGTGGCCCTGGTGCCGGGCAGGATGGCCGACTTCGGCATTTTCCGCAGTCCCGCGGTCGAAGAACAACATCTCGAGCACGCGGTGAATTTGTTTCTGCGCGGGGTCCTTTGCCGGGCGGACTGACCTGAGCAGATCGGCCCCCTAAAATAAGTAAACGATGCCGTTTACATTTTGGCGCGGCCGCGATAGGCTGCACGTACAGCGCGAGAATGTCGTGATCGAAACCGCTCCACATTGCCCGTGATCGTTCAACGTTTCGTGCGACGGAGTATGCGTAACAGCGCCTGCGTTGACACGCACGGCCCGAACAACATTGGGCATCCGCGCCTCGATTCATGCTTAAGGAGATGACGTGCCGCCTGACTTGACGCGTGAGACAACCGAGGGCTTGGCCGGATCCGAGGAACTTCCTGTGGTTTCGGTTCGGTGCCTGCTGATCGACGGCCAACTCGTCGAGGGTTCCACGACGTATGAGTCCGTGAATCCAGCCACCGGCGAGGTCGCCGGTTACGCACCGAACGCCACACCGAAGGACGCCGAGGCGGCGGTCGCCGCTGCTCGCCGAGCATTCGACGACACGTCATGGTCCACCGATGTGCGGTTTCGGACACGCTGCCTGCGCCAGCTGCATCAGGCCCTTCTTGATCACCGAGAGGAGCTGCGGGAGCTGACGATCGCCGATGTCGGTGCCACCCGCATGCTCACCCATGGACCTCAGTTGGACGACCCGATCGAGATTGTTCGGTACTACGCCGATCTGCTCGAAACACAGCCACGCACCGTCGATCTCGGTATCGCGGAGAGTCGCGGTCAGCGCCACCAGCGATGGATCGAGCACGAGGCCGCGGGCGTCGTGGCCGCAATCATTGCCTACAACTATCCCACCCAACTCGCGCTGGCCAAGTTGGCGCCGGCCCTCGCAGCGGGCTGCACCGTCGTTCTCAAAGCCGCCCCCGACACTCCGCTGATCACGCTGGCCCTGGGAGAACTCGTCGCCGAGCACACCGACATCCCTGCCGGGGTGGTCAACGTGCTCAGTTCCACCGATCCCGCCGTGGGACCGTTGCTGACCGCTCACGACGCCGTGGATGTCGTCACCTTTACCGGATCGACTCCGGTCGGTCGCGAGATCATGATCGCGGCGGGCCCGACCGTCAAGCGCGTGTTCCTCGAACTGGGGGGCAAGTCGGCGATGATCCTGCTCGACGACGCCGACTTCGCGTCGTCGGCCCAGTTCGCCGCCTTCATGATCGCCACCCACGCTGGGCAGGGCTGCGCACTCACCTCACGGTTGCTGGTGCCACGCGACCGCCACGACGAAATCGTCGCACTGGTGGCCGCGAACTTTGCAAGGGTCCGCTCCGGCGACCCAGCGAGCCCCAAAACCTATATGGGTCCGTTGATCAGCGAGCGCCAACGCGACAAGGTCGATGCCTTGGTGCAACGCGCGATCACGGACGGCGCCACCCTTGTCACGGGAGGGAACCGCATGAGTCCCGGGTTTTTCTACGAGCCGACGTTGTTGGCCAACGTCGATCCGGACAGTGAGATCGCACAAGAAGAGGTATTCGGACCGGTACTGGCGGTCATCGCCTTCGACGACGATGACGACGCCGTCCGTATCGCCAATAATTCGATCTACGGACTCGCCGGCGGAGTGTTCAGCGCCGACGAGACCCGCGCTCTGGCCGTCGCCCGCCGGATCAGGACCGGCTCGATGAGTATCAACGGCGGTAACTACTTTCTGCCCGACAGTCCATTCGGCGGCTACAAGCAGTCGGGCATCGGCCGTGAAATGGGGTTGGACGGGCTGCGCGAATTCCAGGAGAGCAAGACCTACGCGACCGTCGTTTGACGCCACGACAGCATCGTCCATGAACCACCTCACGTCGAAGGAAACGCCATGATCGAAACCGTCGCAATCACCCCCGGCCTGGGTGCTCAAGTGCTCGGGGTGGAGGACCTGCTCGAACCCACTCTGGTCAGCCGCTGTCTGGAAGCGCTGAAATGGCGTGGCGTACTTCTCATTCGCGGCGTGAACCTCGATGACGACGGTCAGCTCGCCTTCAGTCGCCAATTGGGTCCGGTGCTTGCTCCGGGCGGTAAGGAGATCTTCACCGTCACCCTCGACAAGTCGAAGAATCCCGCAGCGGAGTACCTCAAGGGCACTTTCCACTGGCATATCGACGACACCACCAACGACGTGCCGGCCAAGGCGACCATGCTGACCGCCCGCCACGTCGCCATGGTGGGTGGGGGAACCGAATTCGCGAACACCTATGCCGCCTACGAAAACCTTCCAGAGCACGAACGCAAGCGTTACGACGGTCTGCGGGTGGTGCACAGCTTCGAAGCCGCCCAGCGGATGGTCAACCCTGATCCGACGGACAAGGAGTTGCGCGCGTTGCGCTCGGTGCCCACCCACGAGACCTCGCTGGTGTGGCCCCGCCGTGACGGGCGACGCTCCCTGGCCATCGGGGCAACCGCCGATCGGATCGTCGGTATGGACCCACAGGAAAGCCGCGTCCTCCTCGACGAACTGCTCGCCTGGGCCACCCAGGAGCGGTTCTGCTACGCCCACCAGTGGCGGGTCGGTGATGTCGTGATCTGGGACAACACCGGCATGCTTCATCGGGCGCTGCCCTACGAAGCGTCCTCGGAACGAACCATGCAGCGCACCACCATCGCCGGTGACGAGCCCTGGGCATGACCGGCCGCGACATGTATGACAAGGGCCTGCAGATCCGCAGAGCCGTCGTCGGGGAGGCCTATGTCGACAAGGCGCTGGCCGCAGCCGACGACTTCAGCGGCCCGCTGCAGGACCTTGTGACCGAGTACTGCTGGGGTGCGGTGTGGGGTCGTGAGGAGCTGTCCCTGAAGACGCGCAGCATGCTCAATCTGGCCATGCTTCCAATCCTCAACCGAACCAACGAGTTGCGCACCCACATCAAGGGCGCGCTGACGAACGGCGTCACCCGCGCTGAAGTTCGGGAGGTCTTTCTGCAGGTGGCGATCTACGCCGGCGTGCCGGCCGCCGTCGACAGCTTCCGTATCGCCGTCGAGGTCTTCGCCGACCTCGACGCGAGTGCCGAGAACTAGGAGATCATCGTGGACATTGGATTCATCGGGTTGGGCCACATGGGCTTTCCGATGGCGCAACGCCTGGTGGACGCGGGACACAACGTCGTGGCCTTCGACGCCCGCTCGGACGTGATCGATCAGTTGGTGTCCCTCGGCGCGCAGGCCGCGTCCTCAGCCCACGATGTTGCCGACCGGGCTGACACCGTCCTGGCCAGCCTGCCTTCGCTACAGGCATCCCTGGACGTGGCGACCGGCGCGGCCGGTGTCATTCACGGTTCACGGGTGAAGAGGTTCATCGATCTGTCGACCGTGGGAGCGCGAATTGCGGTGCGCATCGCCGGCGCTCTGGCCGAGCGGGGAATCACCCAGATCGATAGTCCTGTCAGTGGCGGCGTCAGCGGCGCCCGCAAAGGCACGCTGGCCATGATGGTCTCAGGCCCCAGTGCCGAGGTGGAGTCAGTACGTTCCGTGCTGGAGATTCTGGGCCGGGTGTTCGTCGTCGGCGAGCAGTCCGGATCGGCACAGACGATGAAGCTGGCCAACAACTTACTGGCAGCGACCACCTTGGCGGCGACCTCGGAGGCGGTGGTGATGGGTGTCAAGGCGGGTCTGGATCCTGCGGTGATGATCGAGGTGTTCAACGCCGGTTCGGGCGCCACCCACGCCAGTCGCGATAAGTTCCCGCAGGCCATCC
Organism: Mycobacterium sp. P4_H6; assembly: GCF_056400845.1. Taxonomy (NCBI): domain Bacteria; kingdom Bacillati; phylum Actinomycetota; class Actinomycetes; order Mycobacteriales; family Mycobacteriaceae; genus Mycobacterium; species Mycobacterium sp. P4_H6. The sequence goes on from NZ_JBFUKN010000031.1 coordinate 5,160, forward strand.
TGCCGCGAAGCTTCGACTACGGCTTCGCCACCGGACTGATGGTCAAAGACGTTCGCCTATGTTTGGAGGAGGCCAAGGCTGCAGGACTCTCACTGGAGATCGCCGAGGCCGTCGAGCGTCTCTGGGAGGTGGTGCTCCGCGAGACCGGTGCCGACTCCGATTTCACCTCGGTGATCAAGCCGATCGAAGAAGCGGCCGGTGTGACAGTCGGAGGAAATCGATGATACCCGTACGCGTAGCGCCCTTGCCCGCGGAACACTGGGATGACGATGTGCATCGCGGCCTGTCTCCGATGCTTCCCGCTGATCGCCGCAACCCCGAGGGGGCGGGCCCTGCCTTGTCGACGTTGGCGCGCCATCCCGACTTGGCGAAGGCATTCCTGACGTTCAGCGTGTACCTCACCTACCGATCGACACTACCTCCTCGCGTTCGCGAGACGACGATCCTTCGAGTGGCCCATCGCACGGGATGCGCCTACGAGTGGGTCCACCACGTCGGCTTCGGCAAGGAGGCAGGACTGACCGACGAGGACATCGTCGCGATTAGCCACGGCCACGCCATCGATTGGCTGGACAACGCAGTCGTGCATGCCGTCGACGAACTCTACGAAGCTGCGACCATATCGGATGAAACCTGGGCCGAACTGAGTGAGTTCCTCGACGAGCGACAACGGATGGACTTGGTGTTCACCATCGGTGGCTACCAGGTCCTGGCCATGGCGTTCAACACCTTTGGCGTACTACCCGAACAGGAGAACTGAAAATGCCCCACTTTCCCAAGCCCGGTGCGGGAAGCTGGACTGAGAACTGGCCAGAACTCGGCACTGCCCCGGTCGACTACAACGACTCCATTGATCCGGAGCATTGGCTGCTCGAACAGCAGGCAATCTTCAAGAAGCTGTGGCTCAACGTCGGCCGCGTGGAGCGTCTGCCGAAGAAGGGGAGCTACTTCACTCGGGAGATGCCCTCGGTGGGCGCGGGAACGTCGGTGATCATCGTCAAAGATGTCACGGATGGGGTGGAGACGGTGCGGGCCTTCCACAACCTGTGCCGCCACCGCGGAAACAAATTGGTCTGGAGTGACTATCCCGGCGAGGAGGTCTCGGGCACCTGTCGCCAGTTCACCTGCAAGTACCACGCGTGGCGGTACGCACTCGACGGCGAGCTGACGTTCGTCCAGCAGGAAGGTGAGTTCTTCGACCTCGACAAGAACGAGTTCGGACTCGTTCCGGTGCGCTGCGAAGTCTGGGAGGGCTTCATTTTCGTCAACTTCGACCAGGCTGCAGAACCGCTGGTCGACTATCTCGGAGACTTCGGAAAAGGGTTGGAAGGCTATCCCTTTCATGAGATGACCGAAGTCTACAGCTACCGGTCGGAGATCAACGCCAATTGGAAGTTGTTCATCGACGCGTTCACCGAGTTCTACCACGCACCGATTTTGCACATGAAGCAGGCCGAGAAGGAGGAGGCCGAGAAGTTGGCCAAGTTCGGCTTCGAGGCGCTGAGCTACGACATCAAGGGTGATCATGCCATGATCTCGACCTGGGGCGGCATGTCTCCGCCCAAGGACCTGAAGATGGTCAAGCCCATCGAGCGGGTTCTGCACAGCGGGCTGTTCGGCCCCTGGGACCGACCGGACATCAAGGGCATCCTTCCCGAGGAGCTACCCCCGGCGATCAATCCCGGGCGCTACGAGAGCTGGGGCACCGACTCTTTCGAGTTCTTCCCGAACTGGACGCTGCTGTTCTGGGCACCGGGCTGGTACCTCACTTACCACTACTGGCCCACCGCCGTCGATAAGCACATCTTCGAGGCCAACCTGTACTTCGTGCCACCGACGAACCTGCGTCAGCGCCTGTCCCAGGAACTGGCCGCGGTCACGTTCAAGGAGTACGCATTTCAGGATGCCAACACCTTGGAGGCTACCCAGACGCAGATCGGCACCCGAGCCGTCACTGTCTTCCCGTTGTGCGACCAGGAGATCCTGCTGCGCCACTTGCACAAGACGGCGGGGGACCACGTGGCCAGCTACCAAGCGTCTTCGTCCGAAGCCCAGGAGTCAGCGAGCGGCGAACACGTCGCTGCAACGAACGGGAAGGATCGTGCACGTGTCTGAGCTGCCCGAAGAATTCGCCGACCTCGAGCACTTCAGCGACTGGTGCCTGCCGACAGAAGAGGAGCGCTATCAGAAGCGGCTCAATTCGTCGATGGACGAGATGCAGGCGCTGTACGACGCTGGGATGGCGCGACTCGAGGACATCATGGTGTACGTCGACGCACGGTTTCCGCTGTCGAGCATGCCGGCAGATGCGAAGGCTCTCGTACATCTGGGGCAGTCGATTGTGATGGTGAGCTTTCCGATCGAGGTGTGGAAGCAGCCACGGGTGCTCGACAGCGGCGCGTCCTATATCCAGCTCGTCCGGGAACCGGTGGTCTGAGAAATGTTGACGATCAAGGCGGCTGGACTGTTGGACATCGACACCGGTGAGATCGTCCGTCCCGGCGTGCTACACGTCGAGGGCAACCGAATAGTCGGTGTCGGCGGCTCCCCCGAGGTCCAGGACAACGACGTCCTGGAGCTCGGGGAGTTGATTTTGTTGCCCGGGTTGATGGATATGGAGGTCAATCTGTTGATGGGCGGGCGCGGCGAAACCGGTCCGCTGTCGCAGGTCCAGGACGACCCTGCAACACGCGTGCTGCGCGCGGTCGGCAATGCCCGCCGTACTCTGCGCGCCGGCTTCACCACTGTGCGCAACCTCGGGCTCTTCGTGAAGACCGGCGGATACCTGCTTGATGTCGCTCTGGGCAAGGCCATCGACGCGGGCTGGATCGACGGTCCGCGCATCATCCCCGCTGGGCATGCGATCACGCCGACTGGTGGACACCTCGATCCGACGATGTTCGCGGCATTCATGCCGGGTTCGCTCGAGTTGACGGTCGAGGAAGGCATCGCCAACGGTGTCGACGAGATACGGAAGGCGGTCCGCTACCAGATCAAGCACGGTGCCCAGCTGATCAAGGTATGCGTGTCCGGTGGGGTCATGTCGCTCACCGGCGAGGCCGGCGCACAGCATTATTCAGATGAAGAACTCTGTGCAATCGTCGACGAGGCCCATCGTCGCGGGATGCGAGTCGCGGCCCACACTCACGGCGCCGAGGCGGTCAAGCATGCCGTCGCGTGCGGTATCGATTGCATCGAGCACGGCTTTCTGATGGATGACGACGCGATTCAAGCGCTGGTCGACAACGACCGGTTCCTGGTGACTACGCGCAGGCTCGCAGAGGCCATGGATGTCTCGAAGGCACCCCAGGTGTTGCAGGACAAAGCGGCAGAGATGTTCCCGAAGGCACGCACCTCGATCGAAGCTGCGTATAAGGCGGGGGTGAAGATAGCGGTGGGATCCGACGCACCGGCCATCCCGCACGGCAAGAACGCCGACGAGCTGGTCACGCTGGTCGACTGGGGAATGCCGCCACTTGCGGTGTTGCGCGCCGCCACTACTGTCGCCGCGGACCTGATCAACCGAACCGATCTCGGTCGAATCAAGGTGGGGTACCTCGCGGACCTCATCGGTGTGCCTGGGGATCCGCTGGAGGACATCACTGTCACTCAGAACGTCAGGTTCGTGATGAAGGACGGCAAGGTTCATTACAACGGCTGATCGGCGACTGGAGTCCGCATCACCGCAGTCTGTCCGCGTCTTCTGCACATCCCGTTCCGCGACAACGATGTTCAGACCAACAACGGCATCCCTGGCCTTGTCAGCGCGAGGTGTCGGAGACTATTGAGTACACGAGAAAATTGCACGTCGAGCTGTAGTGCGTCCAGAAACCCTGACGAGGCATGAAACAGCGGCATTGAACCGGCTCTGCGGTGGGTGATTGCTGAAGTATTCAGAACGGTATATTTACCTCATGGCGACGACAAGGCGCGGCCGGCCGACGCAGGCAGAGGCGCAGGAGCTCGATCAGACCGTGCGCGCCGCGGCTGTCGCGACGTTTCTGGAGTTCGGTTATGACGGAGCCACCATGGAGGCTATCGCCAAGGCCGCCGGCATTACCAAGCGTTCCCTGTACGCGCGGTATCCCGATAAGAGAGCGGCTTTCGCGGAGGTAATCCCGTGGGCGCTGTCGCGCTATGAGGAGACGGGCACTGATGCCGTGCCTGCCGGGGAGGACATCGCAGCAGCATTGCTCAAAGTGGCCCGGGTGGCGCTCAGGCGCGCGACGGATCCTGAAAATGTGCGGCTCACGCGGATCGCGATGAACGAGCATGCCAAGTTCCCCGAGTTCGAAGTGACCGCAGACTCGATGATGTGGTCGGGTCGTCAGCGCGCGGTGGTCGAGGTGCTCAAGCGCGGGGAGGCGCTCGGGGTGGTCAAGGTAGACGATATCGAGTTGGCAGCGGAGCACTTTCTGGCGATGGTGGAACTGGTGCCGGGGCGTATGGCCGACTTCGGCATCTATCGGTCCAAGCGTCAGGAGGAGCGACACCTCAAGAGTGCGGTCAGCCTCTTCATGCGAGGAGTGGAGACCCGCTGAAAACGCTGCGGTACTCATACTTCGGGGGGCGAAGGTGAGGTACGCGCCGGCGGCAAAGATTGTGTCGAGGCTCTGTTGCGCTGTGCCTATGTCGAGGGCCGCTGCGCGACGCGAATGCACCCGCTGGCGCGCTTCGTGCACTAGCCGGTAAGGGTGACATCCAGACGCTATCCAGCATGGTTGCAAGGTAATTCGGAGTCGCGACCAACCCGAGATCACAAGCAATAAATATACGGTTATGTATACGTAAAGTGTGATCTTGGCTAAGCTGGATCCATGAAGCTGGTGGCACCGGTGGTAAGTGCAGGCATCATCTGGTCACTCATCGTGGCGGCCCCGGCCGGCGCCGACGTGGCCAGGTGCGACGATCCGAGTTGCATACCCGGCATCAATCGCACCGTCGAGTTGGGTGCCTCCTGCAACAACGTGATCTTCAATGTGTTCGCCACAACTCCGTGGGGGCGTGTCGTCTTCTGTGACTCGGCACGAGGATATGCCCCGCGCTACTTCCGAGCGCTGCCTGTGGCCGGTATCCGCGAGTACAACACGCTGTGCGAACAGCCTTATAATCAGATGGCGCAGGCGCCTGACGGTCTTTTCCTCATCTGTGGAATGTCGTTGCGCGACAGCGGAGAAGCTGACAGCCGGTGGATCCGCGGTGACCACTGGGACAACTAGCTGGGGGCTGTCCGCTCTATCTGCGGGCCGCACTTCCGTCGCTCGGGCGGTCCTGGGGCACAACAACAGCGCTGTAGAGGTCTGGGCAGAATGTTCCGGTGGATAAAGCGACGAAGTAGCGCGTGTTTCGGTGTGTCCAGCCCTTCTCGGTGGACAGCGAGTCGATCTTGTCCGGGTAGGCCGTGCCCACCGCCCAGGCGTCGCATACCTCGCGCCCCAGCGCGATGATGTGGGCCTCGCCGTACGGCCAGAACCATTTCTGCCCGGTCTTGTGAAGCTCGCTCAGGAAGTAATCTTCTGACCTGTCGGCCGTTGCAACGGCCGGTGGTCCGATGACGGCGGCCGCGATTGCCATGATGGCGCAGGTGAACGCCGAACGTGTGACCATAGGAAGTTTCTCCTCCGCGAACGAATCAGCTCAGGGCGATCAGTGTCAGTGATTCTCGATGTCGTTCACGCGATCCTCGGCAACGATCTCCGGTCTGCGTCTCGACGATGCCCTGGAGCGTGGCGGCCTCCACGTTGAAGTCCTGCGAGATCTGCACGATGTCAACGCTCTCCGGGCAGTTCGCCGGGTCTGCAGGATATGACGAGCGCGGCCAGCCGCCGAGATAGACCGACATTTTCCATTGCCCATTCGACAGCGACGCGGCGGCGCGCCAACCGTCAGAGCTGATCACACGTGCCGTGCAGGCCGGCGTGCAGGCCGAGGTAGCGGTCCACGTCGACACGTGATCACCCGCGCGGACGCTGAAGGTGCCATTCATCTCGCCGGGGCTGGCCGCAGCGACGGGAGCGATGAGTGTCGCCACCGCCGCCCATACTCCGGTCGCCAGCGCGAATATTCCTCGGCCCGAGACGATCACGACGCTCTGATCAGGCTGTGTACCCGATTGGTGAGTTCCTCTTCGGACATCGGCGCGCCTATGTTGTTGATCAGTTCACCGGTGCCGTCGGGGCGCAGGAATGCCCACGCGGGTGGCCACGGGACGAAAAACGACTGCCACAGCATGCCGTTTCCATCCGTCAGATTGGTGAAGCGCAGCTTGTGGTCATCGACGAATCTCCGCATCGAGAGCACATCGAAGCGTCCGCCGATGCCCACGAATGTCACTTCCGGGTTGGCCGCCGCCACTCTCGCGGCAATCGGTGCCTCCTGCGCGCACACACCGCAGTAGGGAGCGGGAGTCCAGAACCAGAGCACGGCGGGCTTGCCGATCAGGCTGCGTCCATCGAATAGGTCACCACTGAGCTCGGTGCCATAGAAACGTAGCCGTTGCTCGTTGCCCAATAAAGGAGTGTCGGCGTGGGCGATGACGGATTGCCCTGCCGCCATCACGCACATCGCCAACGCGAGGCACGCTCGCCAGCGAGTCACCCCTGCGCGGAACCGCCGACGGGACGATCGTTTCGAGCGTGTCACCATCTCAACGAACTCCATGTCTCGGTCCCCGGAGGTGTCCGGATCTACGTTAGCCACAAGTACCCTATGGCGTATACTTTTGTCAAACGTGGACGTCATCGCGGGATTTCATAGGCGCTCGAATCTTTAAATTAGACGGTTTCGTATACTTATAGCGATTCATGTCCTATATTCGGCAGCCATGGGAACCCAATGGGCGCAAGGGTGGTGCCACGGCTGTGCGGCGTGAGTTGGTCGGTTTGGCAGCGGTTGTTGCGGCTGGATGCATTGTGGCGGCCGCACTTACGTCCTTCAGTGGAGAACTGAGCGATGACGTCGAGCTGCGGGTACTTACACAGCGTGCCGGGTTGGTGATGAACCCGGATGCAAAGGTGCAGATGCTCGGTGTGCAGGTAGGCCGCGTCGCCGATATCGAGCAGCTGCCCAATGGCCAAGCCGCCCTTCGCCTGGCGATCGACAAAGCCAAGCTGGACACAATCCCGGCCAACGTGCTCGTTGATATCGCTTCCACCACCGTATTTGGCGCCAAGTACGTGCAACTACGGATGCCCGGTGACCCGTCTCCGCGCCCGGTGGTCGCAGGGCAGACCCTCGACAGCCGCCAGGTGACGGTGGAGATCAATACCGTCTTCGAGCAACTCACCGGCGTCCTGGGCTCGATTGAGCCAGTGAAGCTCAACCAGTCTTTGGGAGCTCTTTCGCGCGCTCTGAGCGGGCGCGGTGAAAGGATCGGGCAGACGTTTAGCGATATGAACGCGGCTCTGGCAGAGGTTGATCCGGTGCTTCCGGTGCTCAGGCACGAGCTGTCGGCATTACCCGGCGTGCTCGACACCTATGCAGGCGCCGCTCCTGACTTGTTGACCACGGCGGCCAACGCGGCGCGGCTGAGCAACACATTCGTCGAGCAACAACACCAATTGGACTCCATACTGGTCAGTCTCATCGGGCTCGGAGGCATCGGTCATCAGTTCCTGTCGGACAATCGAGCACAGTTGGAAGGGTTCGTCCGCCTGCTGGTGCCCACGACATCGCTTCTGGATCAGTACAACGCCGCGCTCACGTGTTCGCTCAACGGAATGCTGGACCTGGCGGGGGTGTCCGAGGCAATGCCGGCAAGCGCAGCCGGCATTCCGTTGAGTGTCAACTTCGTCTGGGGCCACGAACGCTACCGCTATCCCCAAGATCTCCCGAAGGTCGGCGCCAGCGGCGGACCTCGTTGCGAGGTTCTTCCGGTCAAGTACCAGACGCATCCGCGCTATGTGGTCACCGACACCGGCACCAACCCTTTCCAAAACGGCAACCAGGGTTGGGTACTCAACAGCGACGGTCTCAAGAATCTGCTGTTCGGCCCGCAAGATGGACCGCCACGCAACGTCGGCCAGATCGGGCAACCCGGATGATGCTGTCGAGAAGTGGCGGGAACGCGCTGAAGTTCGGTGCCTTCACCGTGGTCATGACGGTGCTGACCGTGTTTCTTTTCATGGTCTTCAGCCAGGCCAGAACCGGTTCGGTGAAACAGTATTCGGCCATCTTCACCAATGTCTCTGATCTGCAGGAGGGAGAGTCGGTGCGCATCGCGGGCGCGAACGTCGGTTCAGTTTCCGATGTTCGTCTCGACAACCCGCACCAGGTGACAGTGGCTTTCACCGCCGACCGGCAGATCCAGCTCACCACCGGCACCCGCGCGGTGGTGCGCTACCTGAACTTGGTCGGTGACCGCTACCTCGAGCTGCAGGACGCTCCCGGCTCCACCCGACTGTTGCCCCCAGGGGCAGTCATACCGGTACAGCAGACGGCACCGGCTCTCGATCTTGACTTGCTCTTGAGCGGCCTCAAACCGGTCATCCAGGGTCTCAACGCCGACGATGTGAACGCGCTCACCGGGTCACTGCTGCAGATCATGCAGGGCCAAGAAGGCAACTTGAATTCTCTGCTGACACGCACTTCGTCCTTCACCTCGACCTTGGCGGACAGCGGGCAGACGATTCAACAACTCATCGACAGCCTCAAGGACGTCCTGGCCACCATCGCCCGCAGCGGCGGAGACTTCTCGACGACCATCGACCGGCTGCAGCAGTTCGTCACGCAGTTATCAGAGGACCGCGACACCGTAGGCGAGTCCATCACGGCCCTGAGCCAGGGCACCGCGTCGATCGCCAGTCTCCTCGGCGAGGCACGCAGCCCGCTGGCCGGAACCATCGATGAACTGAACAGGTTGGCGCCCAACCTCGACCAAGGCAAGGACCGCTTGGAAATGGCGTTGCAGAAAGCGCCCGAGAACTACCGCAAGCTGGTCCGCACAGGTGCCTACGGCAACTTCATCCAGTACTTCCTGTGCGGGCTGGTGATCAGAGTCAACGATCCCACCGGAAAGGTGCTTGTCCTCCCAACAGTCAAGCCCAACTTCGGGAGGTGCAAGGATGCTTAAGTACCGCGGCGCGCGGCTCGTCCGGCCCGGCGTGATCGGCCTCGTACTGATCATGTTGGTCGTCGCTGTCGGTTTGCAGCCTCAAGCGCTCATCGCGTGGGCGACGGCGGTGCGCTACCACGCGGTGTTCACCGACACCGCCGGACTGGACATCGGCAATGACGTCATGGTGGCCGGCACTAAAGTCGGAGCGGTCTCGCGGATCGACCTCCAGAACGGACTGGCGGCCGTCGAGTTCGCCGTTGATGGCACCGTAGAGCTCGGCGCGGACACCACTGCGCATATAAAAACCGGATCACTACTCGGACAGCGGATCATCGAGCTCGACTCCACCGGGCCGCGTAGTCTGCGCCCAAACTCCACCATTCCGGTGTCGCGGACCTCCACCCCGTTCTCCTTGCCCGATGCGGTCGGCGAACTGACCTCCAATGTGGCGGCCACCGACACGACGCAACTCAACGAATCGTTGGAAACACTGTCGGCGACCCTTGACCAGATCGCTCCCCAGCTCGGCCCCACCTTCGATGGATTGACTCGAATGTCGAGGTCTCTCAATGCCCGCAACGCATCCTTGCGTGAACTGCTGGGCGCTGCGGCGGACGTTACCGAGGTACTGGCGCAACGCAGTGACCAAGTCAACTCCCTGATCGTGGACGGCAACGAGCTATTGGGCGTTCTGGTCGAGCGTCGCCAGGCGATCGTCGATCTGTTGTCCAATACGGCCGCGGTGGCCACTCAGCTCCGCGGCCTGGTGGCGGATAACGAGCAGGAACTCGTACCGACACTTGAACGGCTCAACGCTGTCACCGCGATGCTGGAGAAGAACCGGGACAACCTGGCCAAAGCCATCCCCGGGCTGGCCCGGTCTTCGCAAACGCAAGGAGAAGCGGTATCCAGCGGCGCCTTCTACAACGCCTTCATCGTCAACTTGTCCTCAGGACAGTTCATCCAGCCGATCATGGACCGGATCTTCAACGTACAGCCTCGCGCCCTCTTCCCGTTTCCGACCTGCGGCGATGACGGTGACTGCTACGACCGCGAGGAAACTCTGCCGCTGGATCTACCGGAGGCACCGAGATGACGCTGACTCGCAATATCATTCGTCCGATCGCCGTCGTCCTCGCAGTCAGTGCGGTGATAGCTGTCGCTGTGTCGGTCTACCGCCATTCAACCGCACCGATGACGATCACTGCGCACTTCTCCCACGCGGCCGCGATCTACCCCGGTGATACCGTCCGCGTGGCCGGTGTGCGCGTCGGCACGGTGACCGCGATCGTCGCGCACCCCGACGCTGTCACGTTCTCGCTGAGCATCGATCGTTCGGTGGCTGTGCCCGCTGACGTGAAAGCTGTGGTGGTGGCCCAGAACCTGGTGGCTGCACGTTATGTGCAGCTCACGCCGGCCCAGACAGAAGATGGTCCGCGTCTGGGGGACAACGCAGTCATCCCGATCGAACGGACCGCCGTACCCGTCGAATGGGATGACGTGAAGATTCAATTAGACCGCCTCGCAGAGGAACTGGGTCCTGAGGACGCAAACGATATGGGATCGGCCGGTAGGTTGCTGAACAGTGCGGCCAACGCGATGGCCGGAAACGGTGACAAGCTGCGGCAGACGATGGCGGAGCTGTCCGGCGTCGCGCGGGTGCTTGCCGACGGCACCGGCGACATCACCAGTGTCATCGTCAATCTGCAGCGCTTCGTCGAGGCGTTGAAAAGCAGTCATGAACAGATTGTCGACTTCGGCGGCAACCTGGCCACGCTGTCCAGCGTATTAGACGGTAGCCGAGGCGATCTCGACGCGGCATTGACCACCCTGGCCGCCGCGGTCGGTGATGTACAGCGCTTCGTCCAAAAAGCCCGGGACCCGACCGTCGAGCAAGTCGAGCGGCTGTCCAATGTCACACAGACCCTCGTAGACAACAAGAAACACCTTGAGCAACTGCTCCACATCTTCCCGAACAGTCTGTCCAACTTCTATAACATCTACGATCCGGTGACGGGGACCGAAACAGGCACCTTCGCCCTCAACAACTTCGCCAATCCGATTCAATTCACCTGTGCAGCACTCGCTGCCACCCAACCAGCCAACCCGACCGAAGGTGTCAAGAAGTGTGCCGAGTACCTCGGACCGTTGCTTCGGGTGTTCAATCCGGCTGCCCTCGTGAACTTCAACTATGTCCCGGTCGCATTGAACCCATTCCTGGCTCCTGTGCCGGCGCCGGACCAGCTCATCTACAGCGAACCTGATCTCATTCCCGGCGTCGTCGGTCAGCAAGGACCACCCCCACCTCCGACCATGCCGCAGATGCTTCTGCCCGCAGAAAGCCAACCATGATTTCACACAATCACAGCGGTTTCGCAAGAGTTTTCATCGGGATTGGATGCACAGTCGTGCTGAGCTCGTGTGGCTGGCAGGGCGCAAGTGCGCTGCCGCTGCCCGGTGCGCCGGGCCGGGTCTCCGCTGCGCAGCAAATGGTTGTCGAGATGGCCAACGTCGGTTCCTTGGTGTCGAATTCACCGGTGCTCGTCGACGACGTTGTGGTAGGCAGCGTCGGTGATATCACAGTGAAGAACTGGCACGCAGTGGTTGAGGTGCTCATCCGGCCCGAGGTCAAGGTACCGGCCAATGCAGTGGCGACCGTTGGCCAGACCAGTCTTCTGGGATCGAGCCATTTGGCCCTCAACCCGCCGCTGGGAGAGTCGCCAGCCGGTCAATTGGCTTCCGGATCGGTGATCTCGCTCAACGACACGTCGACCTATCCCTCGACCGAGCAGACCCTGGCCGCGGTTTCGGTGGTCGTGAACGGGGGTGGGCTCGGTCAGATCGGCGATATCGTGCACAGCTTCAATGCTGCGTTCAATGGCCGGCAGCAGGATTTCCGTGATCTGATCGGGAGGCTGGACACCTTCGTCGGAACGTTCGACTCCCAACGCGAGGATGTGGTGGACCTCATCAGCGGCCTGAACCGACTGGCGGTTGTCTTCGCCGATCAGCGCGCAGTGCTCACCGATGCCCTGACGGAACTGCCGGAGGCCATGAATGTCCTGCTCCGCGAACGACCACGCCTGATCGCTGCGCTGGACAAGCTGGCCATCTTCAGCGGCACCGCGACTGCGGTGATCAACAACGTTCAGAGCGATCTGGTGACCAACCTGAGACATCTGGAGCCCGTTCTACGCTCGTTGGCCGATGTCGGCGCTGACATTGACAAGGCGATCGCTTTCGCCACAGTCTTTCCCTATGGCCAGTCCGTGATCGACCATGCGGTCAGAGGTGACTACATCAACCAGATCACCACCCTCGACTTCACCGTCCCGCGGCTGAAAAAAGAACTGCTCATGGGTACCCGGTGGGGTGATCCCCAGGCGCAGTTGCAAGCCGCTGTCGGCGACCCCGGTTATGCCGAACAGACCGGGGATCCCCTTGCTGTCGGATTGGCGCCGTCCCCCGCGCCGACTGGCCCCGTGTCGCCCTCTGATCCTGTCACCGCGCCTCCGGTCGCCGGACAGGCGCCAAGGTAGGAGGCCACAATGCTCACACGCTTTGTTCGGATCCAGCTGATGATCTTCACCGTTACCGGGTTGATCGGCGTGACCGCCATCGCTCTCAACTACGTGCAAGTGCCCGCGCTGCTCGGGATCGGGCGAACCACGGTCACGGTGGAACTGCCTGCCGCCGGGGGCTTGTATCGCTTCAGCAACGTCACCTACCGCGGTGTGCAGGTCGGCAAGGTGACCGAGGTGGAGATCTCCAAAGACGGCAATGAGCGCACGGTGCGCGCAACCTTGTCCCTGGACGGTGGGGCCAAGATACCGGCCGACGTGCAGGCCGACGTGCACAGCGTATCGGCGATCGGCGAACAGTACGTCGATCTGATCCCGCGCAGTGCCAACGGGCCCTACCTGCAAAATGGCTCGGTCATCGGCCAGGCCGACACCACGATTCCCCAGCCGATCGGCCCGGTACTCGACAAGACGAGTGAGTTGTTGGGCAGTCTGCCGAAACCCCAGCTGCACAGCCTCGTCGACGAGATGAACCGGGCCTTCGACGGGGCGGAATATGACCTGCAGTCCCTCCTGGATTCAGCGGGCACGATTACCCATGGATTGCGGAACGTCGAGAAAGAGACCCGTAGTTTGATCGACGACGGCGGTCCGTTGATCGACGGCCAGGTGCAGAGCACAGAGTCGATCGAGACGTGGACGCGCTCGCTGGCAGCGGTCAGCACTCAGCTCGTTGACAACGAGCCCGATATTCGAACTCTGCTGGAGAAGGGTCCCGGTGCGTTCGATGAATCCAGCCGATTGCTGGACCAACTCAACCCGACCATCCCGATCCTGCTGGCTAATCTGAACTCCATCTCCCAGTTGGCCGTTACGTACCGCCCGTCTCTGGAGCAGCTCCTTGTGCTTCTGCCACCGGTGATTTCGATCGTTCAGGCTGTACAACCCAACCGCAACGCGCAAGGGTTGGGCGCCGGTTCGTTTCGTATCACCGTCAGCGACCCGCCCGCCTGTACCGTCGGGTTTCTCCCACCATCATCCTGGCGCCCGGCGTACGACACCACCACCATCGACACTCCTGACGATCTGTACTGCAAACTGCCACAGGATTCCCCAATAGCGGTGCGCGGCAGCCGCAATTTTCCCTGCATGGGCCAGCCCGGCAAACGGGCACCGACGGCAGAAATCTGCAACAGCGACCAAAACTACGAAGCACTGGCACCCAAACAGCCGGTCCTGGGCCCCGCCCCACGAGATCCGAATCTCGAAGCGCAGGGCATCCCGCCCGACAGCCGCTGGTTTCCCGACCAGGGTCTGTACTCGCCGCCCGGGCAGGGTCCACCACCACCATCGGACGTATCGACTTCCTCGGCGCCGACCAGCATGCCCGTTCCGCCGCCGGGCACCGGCATGGACGCTCCGCCACCGGGGATGAACGGTCCGTCCGGCGGCAACGTTCTCCCACCCCCAGATTCTGAAGCCGTCGTCCCTGCCGTCAGCCCCTCGGGATACGGCCCGAGTGTGACTTCGGGATCGATCCATTTCGCGCACTACAACCCGCGCACAGGTGAATTCATGGGCAGTGACGGGAAGGTGCACCGCCAAAACGATCTGGTTTCCGGATCAAAGCCGCAGTCCTGGAGGGACCTTCTGCTCGACGGTGCTGCCTGATGACCATACGAACGGACCCTGAAACCCTCATGCGTACCACCTTCGAAGATGCAGACGTGCCCGACGCCGAGAACGACCTCGAGCTGCAGAAGATTCAACAGCTCGTCGAACAGGCCGATGCTGAAGTGGCCGAGGCCGAGGCGGTCCTGGCCGCTACACGCGCACGTGCCAAGGTGACACGACTTCGCGAAAGCTTGGCCCGCGCGCAGTCCGGACTACCCGTCGATGATTCTGACCTCATCGAAATCGATGATCCCGCCGCTGCGGGTTACGTTGGGAGGCAAACTCGGTGGCGCCTACCTGATGTACACATCGCGGTGAGATTGATGTCGGGAATCTTGTGTGTCGTGGCAATTGCCGGGTGTGGTTACCTCTCGTGGCAACATCACCAGCTCGCCGCCGACGAGCAACGCCAGACTGAGTTCATCAACGCTGCACGGGAGGGAATCTCCGCGCTTACCTCATTGGACTTCAATCACGCCCAGGAAGACATCGACAAAGTCCTCGAACACGCCACCGGCGACTTCGAAAGAGACTTTCAGGCCCGGGGATCCGACTTCGCGAAAGTGGTCCTTGACTCCAAAGTCGTCACCCGCGGCACCGTCCACTCGGCTGCGCTGCAGACGATGACCGACGACTCGGCCGTCGTGCTGGTTGCTGCCACCTCACAGGTCACCAACAATGCCGGTGCGGACAAGGCGCCACGCGCCTGGCGGCTCAGTGTGTCCGTTGCGCGCGAGGGCGGCCAGTACCTGATCTCAGATGTGGAGTTCGTCCCGTGAACGTGAGCACCACCGACGACAGTCCCCTGGAGCCATCTGCGGAGCCCGCCCCGCGGCGCTCCCGCGCCAAGACCATCGTGGCGGTCGTCGTCGCCATCATGTCAGTCGGCTTGTTCGCCGGGCAGTATTGGCTTCAGTACCGTCCGGACCGCCCGGCGAGTGACGAACTGCGAGAAACCGTCATCTCGGCGGCCGGCGACGCGACCGTCGCCCTTCTGTCCTACGCGCCAGAAACGATCGAGTCAGATCTCGACAACGCGAAATCTCATTTGACCGGCGATTTTTTGACCTATTACTCACAATTCACCGACAAAATGCTCAATCCCGCTGCCGTCAAGGACAAGGGCGTGAAGACGACCGCCACCGTGGTACGAGCCGCGCCTGTCGCTGTTGATCGCGATGCCGCCAAGGTGCTTGTCTTCGTCAATCAGGACACCACCACCGCAGAGAAGCCGCAGTCCGCAATCTCGGCGAGCAGCGTCCTGGTCACGATGACGAATGACAACGGGCGATGGCTCATCTCCGCGTTTGATCCGACACCTGCCTGAACGCATATGGCAATAGGCAAGTTTCACGCGACACAGGAAGCTCTATCGATGTGAGGCAGCAGGCCGCCGGCGTGGCGGCTGTTGTTCTCGCCAGGACGCGGAAGGAATCATGGTGTTTACCGAGGAGGAACAGGCCCTCGTCGATACGGTACGGCTGTTCGTAGAGAAGCAGGTGAAACCGGTGGTGCGCGAGCTTGAGCACGCCAACACCTACCCCGAAGAACTCATCGAGATGATGAAGGCGATCGGCATCTTCGGTCTGGCGATTCCCGAGCCATACGGTTTCGGGCAGGTCTCGATGCCTTGCTATGTCGCCGTCACCGAGGAGCTCGCCCGCGGCTGGATGAGTCTGGCCGGCGCCATGGGCGGCCACACCGTGGTCTCGAAGCTGATCACGATGTTCGGCACCGAGGAGCAGAAGCAGCGCTACTTGCCGCGGATGGCGTCCGGAGAACTGCGCACCACGATGGCCCTGACCGAGCCCGGAGGCGGGTCGGACCTACAGGCTATGCGGACCGTCGCCCGCCGGGACGGTGACGAATACGTGATCGACGGGAGCAAGACGTGGATCACCAATGCGCGTCGGGCAGGCCTGATCGCTTTGATGTGCAAGACCGATCCTGCTGCCAAACCGGCGCATCGCGGTGTGTCCATCCTGTTGGTCGAGAAGGTGTCCGGCTTCACGGTGTCCAAGGACCTGTCCAAGCTCGGCTACAAGGGTGTGGAGAGCTGTGAACTGAACTTCACCGACTGCCGGGTGCCGGCCGACGCCCTCCTGGGCAGCTCTGAGGGTAGCGGCTTCCCCCAAATGATGAAGGGCCTGGAGGTCGGCCGCCTCCAGGTGGCCGCCCGCGCCACCGGCGTCGCCAAGGCCGCTTTCGAGGACGCGCTGCGCTACGCCCAGGAGCGCGAGAGCTTCGGCAAACCCATCTGGCAGCACCAATCGGTGGGCAACATGCTTGCCGACATGGGCACCAAACTGTCGGCTGCTCGGGCGTTATTGTTCAGCGCTGCTGAGAAATTCGACTCCGGTGCGCGCGTGGACATGGAGGCTGGGATGGCCAAGCTGTTCGCCTCCGAGGTTGGAATGGAGATCGCGCTGGACGCGGTGCGGGTGCACGGCGGCTACGGCTACTCCACCGAGTACGACGTCGAACGCTACTTCCGCGACGCCCCGCTGATGATCGTCGGTGAGGGCACCAATGAGATTCAGCGCGGGGTAATCGCCAAGCAGCTGGTCAAGCGGGGAGGGCTGGACCGGTGACGCTCCCGCTGGAGGGCATCACCGTGCTCTCGCTCGAGCACGCGGTGGCAGCACCGTTCGCCACGCGCCAGCTCGCCGATCTCGGCGCCCGGGTGATCAAGGTCGAACGACCCGGTTCCGGTGACTTCGCCCGCCAGTACGACGATTCGGTCAACGGAAGCTCCAGCTATTTCGTGTGGCTCAACCGCTCGAAGGAGTCCGTCGCCTTGGACGTCAAGTCTGCACGCGGACAACAGGTTCTTCATGAACTCGCCGACAAGGCCGACGTGATCGTGCAGAACCTCGGCCCGGGTGCAGCGTCACGGCTGGGTCTGTCCGCCGAGAAGATCCGTGCACGCGCCCCCGGCAAGATCGTGGTGTCGGTGACGGGGTGGGGGAGCACCGGTCCGTGGGCCGACCGCAAGGCGTACGACCTGCTTGTCCAGTGTGAGACCGGGCTGGTGTCGTTGACCGGCACACCCGACGAGGTGGCCAAGGTGGGTCTTTCGATCGCCGACATCGCCGCGGGTATGTACGCGTTCAGCGGTATCCTGGCGGCGCTGTACCGCCATCGGGCCACCGGCGAGGGCGCCACCATCGAGGTGTCGCTTTTCGAGGCGCTGGCCGAATGGGTCGGACAGCCCGCGCATTTCACGGCTGGAGCCGGCCGACAACCCGGACGGTTCGGCGCCCAGCACGCCACCATCGCCCCGTACGGGCCCTTCGAAGCAAGGGACGCCCACACGGTGCTGATCGCCATCCAGAATGAACCGGAATGGTCGCGGTTCTGCACCGTGGTTCTGCAGCGCCCCGAGCTCGCCGAGGAGCCGCGATTCGCGTCCAACTCCCTGCGGGTGGCCTACCGCACCGAGGTCAACATTACGATCTCGGAGGTGTTCGCCACCTTGTCCGCCGCCGAACTGCAGGCCCGGCTGACCGCTGCGCGCATCGCTTTCGCCGGAGTCAACACAGTCAGCGAATTCCTAGACCATCCTGTACTCGCGGCACGTGATCGCTGGCGAACAGTCGAGACGGAGAACGGCCCCACGCGTGCTCTGCTGCCACCGATCGATCTCGGCGCCGAACCTCGGATGGATCCGGTACCCGCGCTGGGGCAGCACACTGCGGCCATCTTGGCCGAACTCGGCTATGACGCAGAAGAGTTCGTGAAACCCCCGCAGCAGATGCCGACCTCGAGAGCCTGACAGGACAGACCGGTGTGACAGCGGCTTGGCACAGGTCGTGCTTGGACGTAGTCATCGCGCTCAGGATTGGCGCGCTCATTGGGTGAGTCCGCTCCGGGCCGGCGGGTGTTGGCCCGCCAGCGCATAATTGCCTTCAAATGCTCGACCGGCCGGTCCCTCGAAGAGATCGAAACGAAGACCGATAGATTCCTCGACGAACTCCGGGCGCAGACGATCGACATTCCCTGCTTCGTGAAAACCCCGGCGACACATCACCGTCGCAATCTCCGACCTTCTGCTATCAATGGTCCTGCGGCTCGTCGACGAAACTGGCGCTCGGCTATCCCGGTTTCGTCACCGGGCCGGCCAATGGCGTCACCGGCAAGCGAAACGCGTTTAACTGCCCGGGCGGTTCATTGTCCGGTTCGGGGGGATGTGAACGTCTCGCCATCGAGGACCGTGACCAACTCGCCGGTGATCGTCGCGCGGCCGTCGGGTTTCGAGGGAGGGGTCACCACGAAACCGGTGGGTCCGGTGGTCGACCTCGACCCGGTGTGTTTTCCGCTGAGCGTCACGTTTGAGTGCCAGGTATACGGCGCAGAGGTGGCCGATTCAGTGCCGTTGACGATGTTCGCGCCATCGCGACTGAAGTTCTCATAGTCGACGTCGATGCGCGAGATCGCGGTCCGGTCGGCGTTTTCGGTGATGCTGACGGTCGCCTTGCCTGACGCGTCCCCGTCGAGGGTGTAGGTCCCCGCAGGCAGGTGCCGACGCGCGGGCAGGGGCTGACCTGGATTCACCCGGGTTGCCCAAGGAATATCCATGTCGAACGGTTGCGGCTGGGGGGCCACACGCGGCTGCCTGTCGGTCAGTTCGGCAATCATGAGTCTGGTGGCCCGCCCGCCAGGTTCCTTCGACGTCGGGCACGCCGCCGCGGTGGGCTGATCCGGACCGCATGCCGGCGCCACCACCATGGCCTGCCAGTAGACGATCGCTGTTCCATCTGGAGACCATGCCGGATCAGCGCGGCCGTTCCACAGCGGGTCGCAGACGCTTCCACTGCCCGGAGTGGCGTCATCGCAGGCGTTCAACTGCTGGGTGGCACCGGGGTCATCAATTCGTGCAATGAAGGGCTGGAAGAATCGGCGGTGTCCGTTGTTGTAGAAGAACTGCACCGCCCCGGTGTTCACCAGATCGACGATCGGGGGCACACCCGGCAGTGCGCCGACGAAGCGCATGCGATCACTCACGCGACCATCCATGTATACGACCCACTCGTCGTCAGGTGAGGTCATCGATGGGTCGGTGTACGCCGCATCATACGAAATGCGTTGGGAAGCAGCACTCTTGAGATCTGTGATAAAGAGATCGAAGTTCCACGAGTCGTAGGTCCCTATTCCCAGCGCTGCCTTACCGTCACGGGTGAAGCCGCGAAACTCGCCGATCATCGCGGTGGGTTCGTTCAGCTGCAGCCGAGTCGGGTCACCGGGGGTAATATCGACCATCCCGCGAAAGCTCGATTCGTGCGGGACCAGGTAGGTGACGTCACTCAGTTCGTATCGGGCTTGTGTGCGGTTGAAGTTCAGTCCGCCCACCACCGCGAGCTGATCGACAAAAACACCGTTGACGAGACTCGGCTCGCTGAACCCGAGATGCTCGTTGTCGGGGTGCAGCCGGAGTTCGCGCATGATCATGCCCGGTCGGTGGGGCGAGATCGGGTAGATCGTGGCCTCAGCCGGTGTGCATGCGTCGTCTAGGATGCGATGTGACCCGCAGTCGAACACATTGGTGCCGAGCAGCATTCGCGTGCCGTCCCGAAATATCTGGGGGTGGTCGACCAGAATGTCCCCGGCACCGGAGGGTTGACGGTTTGCGCCGACAGAATTGGACACACCGCATGTCAGGCATCGCCACGCCTCCCCGTCGCTGAATGTGGTTCCATCGGTCTTGATGGCGATGACCTGGTCCCCGGTGAAGATGTGGCGGGGATCGGGTGCGCCCGGAGCGCCTGCGTAACGGATCGGCAGCAGGATGTGGTTGCCATCCGGGGTGTAGCTAGGTCCTTCCGCGATGCCGCGGTCCCCGCCATCGATACACCCTGTCGGGTGGCTACACGACCCGACCTCGGCCGATGGGGCGGTGGGGGGCAAGGGCAGCTCGCGTACAGCGACCGGTTCGACCTCTGAAGAACCTGTTGGAGAGGGATTCTCGCCAGTTCCCATGGTGCAGCCGCCCAGGATGGCAACCACCAGGAGGGCTGCGCCCAGGCGGACGCCGGCGGTACGTGCCGAGTGCATGCGGGCTCCTTCGGAATCTTTGATACATCTCTAGAGATACATCTCTGGTGCTAGATTAGCAACCATGGAACGCCAGCGACTGCACCGCCTCGGGCGGCGTTTGGTCGAACTCTCCCGGCAGGTGGAGCTTGCGCCCGGTGATGTGCGTCCCGATCCTGCAGAAGAATTGATCATCGGCGACGTCATGTTCCATCCGAGCAGCACCATCGGCGACGTCGTCACGCGGACCGGATTCGCCCAGAGCTACGTGTCCAAATGTGTCGCGGGACTGGTGGGGCGGGGTCTCCTTGTCACAGCTGCCGATGAGTCCGACCGGAGGCGGACGATCATCGGCCCAAGTCCGATGCTGCAGGGCGCCAGCCGACGTCGCACGCCACCCCTGCTGACCATCTTCACAGAGGAACTGGGCAGTGAAGCCGCGGCGCGGCGGGCGCTCGCAGCGCTGGAAGAACTTGCCGACGCCCTTCTTGACTGAGCGCTAGGCCAACCATGCAGGCTCGTCGCTCGACCAGCGGAACGATTGAGCTTTCAGCCCAGCCCAATACGAATATTTTTGACTTGCAAGAACTCCTGCAGGCCTTCCCACCCGCCGGTGCGCCCGAAGCCGCTCTGCTTGTATCCGCCGTAAGGCCCCTGCGGTGAGATCCTGCTCGTGGAATTGATCCACACCGAGCCGGATTCCAGTGCCTGGGCCACCCGGTGCGCACGCCGCAGATCTCGGGTGTGCACGAACGCGTTCAGTCCGTAGGCCGTGTCGTTGGCGATCCGGACAGCCTCGTCGTCATCGGTGAACCTGATGATGGAGACGACCGGACCGAAGGTCTCGGTCTGCGCCAGCGGTGACGCGTTGTCCACGTCGGCGAACACCGTGGGCTCGACGTAGAAGCCTTGCGCGAATTCACCGCCCACCCGCTTACCGCCGGTGAGCAGCTCCCCGCCGCCGGTGCGCACCGCGGTATCGACAGTTTCGAGGATGCGGGTGAGCGAGCCCTCGGAGATGACCGGACCGAACCTGACGTTCGGATCGAACGGGTCGCCCACCGTGGCGGAGCCGACCACTGCCAGGAACTTCTCCACGAAGGTGTCGTACACCGAGGCGTGCACGAGCAACCGACTCGCGCATGCGCAGCTCTGCCCGGACTGCATCAGCGGCCCCTGGTGCGCGGACAGCATCGCAGCCTGATCCAGATCGGCATCGCCGAAGATGATGTTGGCCGACTTTCCACCCAGCTCGGCGACCACGGGCGTCAGGTTCTCGGCCGCCGCGCGGATCACCGCGCGCGCGGTGATGCCGCCCCCGGTGAAGTGCACCTTGCGCACACCGGGATGGCGGACCAGGGCGTCGCCGCCTTCGGCCGCGGCGGGCAGGACGTTCA
The DNA here is from genome assembly GCF_056400845.1 of Mycobacterium sp. P4_H6. Lineage (NCBI taxonomy): Bacteria > Bacillati > Actinomycetota > Actinomycetes > Mycobacteriales > Mycobacteriaceae > Mycobacterium > Mycobacterium sp. P4_H6. The sequence goes on from NZ_JBFUKN010000031.1 coordinate 26,837, forward strand.
CCAAACCCGGGGGCAGCCCGGCTTCGATGCACAGTTCGCCGAAGCGGAGTGCGGCCAGCGGCGCGAGCTCGGATGGTTTGAAGATGACGGCGTTCCCGGCGGCAAGGGCCGGCGCGACACAGGAACCGGCGACCGCCAGCGACCCGTTCCACGGTGCGATCACCGCAACCACACCGTAGGGTTCCCGCTCGACGAGGTTGACGTCGAACGATCCGCTCACCGGCGTGCTCGATCCGGAGATCTTGTCGGCGTAGCCGGCGAAATGGCGCAGGAAGCCCTCCAGCATGTGCGCGGTGCCGGCGAACGATATCGGTACCGCATAGTCCTGCACGTTCAGCGTGGCCAGTTCGTCCAGGTGTTGGTGGACGGCGTCGGCGAGGTCGATCAGCCGGTCGCGACGCACATCGACGGTCTGCGCCGCCCACTCCTTTTGGGCTTCGCGTGCGGCGACGACCGCACGGTCGACGTCCGCGGCGCCGGCCAACGCGACGGTCGCATTGGGACGCCCCGTCGCCGGAAAGATGTGCTCGTGAAAGGTCTCCGTCGAGGTGATCCGGTCCCCGCCGATCAACAATCCGACTGGTGCACCGGTCATTCCGATCCCCACTCCTGGGTAACCCGTTGCTTCTGTTCCCCGATCACCTGATTGAGGTGAGATCCCTTCGGCCAGCCGTAGTAGGCCGCGAACTGCAGTGCCAACTCGTCCATCTCGTCGAAGGAGACCTCACGGCTCTTCAACGCGGCGTAGACGTGGCTGAGGATCGGGTAGGGGGCGTCCTGAAACGCCACGCACGCCACGGTGATCAGGCGGCGTTCCTTCATGCCGAGCCCGGGTCGCAACCACATCTCGCCGAACACGAAGTTCAGGATCCCCGCGCCCTGGAACGGATTGTCCTGATTCGGCGCGGACTCAAGGCAGTTGATGTCCTTGAAAGACTGCGCACCGATGGCAAGGCGGGCCTGCGGGTCACTGGGCGTCGGCAAGGGCAGCAGCGGCAGCGGAGGCGGTACCTGCTCGCCGCGCTCGCGGTGGATACGGGCCCATTGTTCGTCGACGATCATGTTGAAACGGGATGCCTTCGGCCAGCCGGCGTACACCGCGAAATGTAGTACCATTTCTTGCATTTCGACGATGCTCACGTCCCCGCTGTTCAGCGCGGCGTATACGTGATCGCGCAGCGGGGTTTCGGCATCGGCATCGGCCACGCAGGCCAGCGTGACGAACCGGCGGTCGCGGCGGCTGAGGCCCGGCCGTTGCCATACCTCAGCGAACACGAAGTCCAGCATGCTCGTGGTGGCCGGCGCGGTGTCGGCCGGGGCCGGGAATGTCATCACGTCGGCGAAGGCCTGCCGGCCTCGTTCGAGACGGTCTGTGTCGGTCAGCGTCATAACGGTTCTCCTTCTCGGCGGCCGGTCATCTGATGGTGACGCCGGCATCGACTTTGAACTCCAGGCCGGTCACGTAGCGAGCTTCGTCGGAGACCAGGAACAGCACCGCATTGCTGATGTCGATGGCCTCGGCCATCACGATGGGCAGTGCGTTCTGGAAGATAACGCCGAGATCGGGCCGCTTCTCCACCAGCAGGGTGTGCAGCGAAGCGGGTTGCATACCGGTCTCGACACCGGTGGGATGCACGGTGTTGACCCGGACATTGACCGCCGCAAGCTCATTGGCCAGTGCCTTGCTCATGCCGACGACGCCGTGCTTGGACGCTGTGTAGGGGGTGTGCAGCGGGCTGCCCTTGATCCCCGCCGCCGAGCTGATGTTGATCAAACTTCCGCCGCGCTCGACCAGGTGCGGCAACGCAGCGGCGCAGGTGTTCCAGGTGCCGATCAGATTGACATCCACGACGGTGCGCCACTGCGCCGATGTGGTGGTGTCCCAGGTGCCCGCGGTCAGCACCCCGGCGTTGGCCACCGAGGCGTCCAGACCGCCGAGTTCGGCAACCCCCGCATCGACCGCGGCTGCGAGCGCCTCCGCGTCGCGGACATCGACGACGTGGGACACCGCTCGACGGCCTAGTTCTGTTACTTGTCGCGCAGTTTCGGCCAGATCGTCCTCGGTGGACAGCGGGTACTCCACCTCGGGAAGCGAAGTGCAGATGTCGATCAGGATCAGATCGGCACCCTCCTGCGCCAGTCGGACGGCGTGGCTGCGGCCCATACCGCGCGCCGCGCCGGTGATCAGGACGCGCTTGCCCTCGACCCGGCCGTTCATAGCTTGTTGCAGAAGCCGGCGTCGACCGGGAACGTGACCCCGGTGACGTACTTGGCGGCGTCGGAGACCAGATAGCCGATCGCCGCGCTGATGTCTTCGGGTTCGAGCATGGACACCGGCATCGGGTTCTGCAGATGCGGCCCCGCGCCGGGGTACTGCTCCAGGAAGGCGGTCATCGCCGGATTGTTCGCCATCATGGTGTTGACACCGGTCGGGTGCACGGTGTTGACCCGGATGCTGTGCGGGGCAAGAGCATTGGCCAGCGTACGCATCAGGCCCACCACGCCGTGCTTGGATGCCGCGTAACCGAGGCCGCCGCCCTGCGAGCCGCCGAAACCCTTGAGCCCGGCCGTCGAACTGGTGAACACGATGGCGCCGCCGCGCTCGCCGGCGATCAGGTGCGGGATGGTGGCTTTCGCGGTGTGGAAGGAGCCGATGAGATTCACGTCGATGGCTGCGGACCACATGTCCAAGTCCTCTTCGATACTGACCTCGCGGAAAGCCGTCGGTGCGATTCCTGCATTGGCGCAGACGATGTCGAGTCGGCCGAAGCGCGCTACCCCGGCGTCGACCGCTGCCCGGACGGCATAGAAGTCGCGGACATCGGCGACCGACGCGAGGATCTTGCCGCCCGCGGCTTCCACCAGTGCGATCGTTTCGTCCAGTTCGTCACGACTGGCCATCGGATAGCCGTTGGCGGGAATGTCGGCGCAGATGTCGATGCCGATGATGTCGGCGCCCTCACCGGCCAGCTTGATGGCGTGGCTGCGTCCCTGTCCGCGTGCCACGCCGGTGATGAAGGCGACCCTGCCGTCCAATGAGCCCATGAATCCTCGCTTCGTTGCGGGTGCCGCCTCTGTGTGCGGCGCTCCGGAGTAACCGGGTTACTGGGGGTACGGTAACCAAGTTACTGACGATGGGCAAGGGGGTGTGCGATGGCGGAGATCGATGACCGGCTGCTCGCCGTCGTGGTCGAGATCCTGCAAACCGAGGGTTATGACGCGGTGCAGTTGCGTGAGGTGGCCCGCCGCGCCCGCTCGTCGTTGGCCACCATCTACAAGCGGTACACCACCCGTGAGGACCTGATCCTCGCGGCGCTCGAGGTGTGGCTGGATGAGAATCGGTACTCCGCTGTCGCGCCGCATCGCCGGGCCGAGGGGGAGTCTCTGCACGAGGCGATGATGTCGCTGTTTCGCACCATCTTCGAACCGTGGGAGCGCAATCCGGGGATGTTGACGGCCTACTTCCGGGCGCGGTCATCGGCGAGCGGGCAACGCCTCTTTCGGCGGGGTCTGGATATCGTCGGGCCGGCAGGTCTTGAGCTGATGGCCGATGTCGATGACGAATTCGTCGCCGATCTGAACGCCGTCCTGTCCAGCGTGGTCTACGGGCTACTGGGCCGGTTCGTTGCCGGTGAGATCGAGACCACCGACATCCTGCCCACCTTGGACCGCACGGTGTACTGGCTCACGGTGGGATATCAATCGACGAAAGACACTGCAGCCGAATAGATCAGCTGGCGGACAACTTGTCGTCCAACAGTGACAGCGCGCTCAGCAGCGAGCCCTCGGGCATCGGAGTGTTGTCCGAGGCTGCCATCAGTACCCCGACGATCGCCCCCGCGATCACCCGGCGCCCGAGTTCGTCGGCGGGCGCATCAGGGCGTTCGACGAGCGCCTCGGTGATCAGATCGATCAGCCGGATGTACTCGGCGTAGAGCAGACCGCGCGCCTCGGGAATGTCGAACGTCAACCGCTGGCCGGCCTCGAAAACCGTCCGTTCCTCGGGTGTCAGCGCACCGAACACCTCGGCCACCCCGTGCCGGTAGGCGGCGACGATGGACAGTTCCGGGGGTGCCTTCGCGAAGGCTGCCACGATCGGCGCGATCTGATCGTCGGCGAGCAGCACAGCTTCCTTGACACCGAAGTAGCGGTAGAACGTGCGCGGCGAGATATCGGCGGCATCGGCGATCTGCTCGACGGTCGTGTCGGCGTAGCCCCGCATCGCGAACAGCTCGAGGGCCGCGCGGCGGATCGCGGCACGGGTGCTGATCTTCTTGCGCTCCCGTAGGCTTTTTTCGAACTCAGGCGTCGACACGACCCCATTGTCCCCCCTAAAGGGGGCTCGTTCAGCCGACCAGCGTGCTCGCCGCGCCCGCCATGTGCTCGGCGACCGTGGCTGCGGCCAAGGCGGCGTCCCCGGATTCGATGGCGTCGACGATGTCGTAATGGCGCTTGGCGTTCATGTTCTTGATGGCCCGGTCGACGCCGGCGAACATGATCGACATCCGGATGCTGCCCTCCAGTGATGTCCACTGGTGCAGCAGCGTCTCGTTTCCGGTGAGCTGACACATGGTGCGATGGAACCGCAGGTCGGCCTCGATCCGGTCCTCCAGGTTCGCCTCGGCCCAGCGATCCATCTCGTCGACCGCGTGGCGCAGGGTCGCGACGGCCTCGGTGCGGTCGGGCCGGGAGGCGAGTTCGTGCGCGGCCATCGACTCCAGCGCGGCGCGGACGTTGAAGATGTCGCGAATCTCCTTGGCGTCCAGGTGCCGTACCGAGAGCCGCCCGCGGGCCCCTGCCGAGATCAGGCCCTCTTGCTGGAGTTGGCGCATCGCCTCGCGCAGGGTGCCCCGGCTGATCTGCAGTGCGTCGGACAGATCCGTCTCCACCAGGTGGGTGCCCGGGGTGAGCTGGCCAGTGGTGATGGCCCGGCGCAGTGCGGTCAGTGCCTGCTGGCGCAGGCTGGTTTTTTCCAGGCGCAGCAGAGATGTGGAATCCACGGACATCCTGCGCTCCTTGACTGTCAACATTCAGATGTCAACACTTTACAGCCGTTCGAGCACCGTCGCGACGAGACGCGCGGTCGCGAGCCCGTAACGGTCGTGCAGGGTCGGCAGCGCGCCGGCGGCCAGGAACTCGTCGGGCAGCGCGACCGGGGTGATCTGCTTGGCGATCCCGCGGGTTACCACCGCCGATGCGACCGTCTCGAACAGGCCGCCGATCACCGTGTGATTCTCGCAGGTCACCACCAATCGATCCGTATCCACCTGTGCCAGTACGGTTTCAGCGTCGAAGGGCTTGATGGTCGGGGTGTGCACCACGGCCACGTCGACATTGTGGGCAGCCAGTTGTTCGGCGGCCTGCAGTGCCCGCATGGTCATCAGGCCCGAGGAGATCAGCACCACGTCGGCCCCGTCCCGCAACACCTTGGCTTTGCCGAGCTCGAAACGGTAGTCGTACTCGTCCAGGACGGTGGGCACGTTTCCGCGTAACAGCCGCAGGTAGGTCGGTCCGGCGTGTTCGGCGAGCTGCGGGACGGCCTGCTCGATATCCACCGAGTCGCAGGGGTCGACGATGGTCAGGTTCGGCACGCCGCGGAAGATGGCGATGTCCTCGGTGGCCTGGTGTGACGGTCCGTAGCCGGTGGTCAGGCCCGGCAGTCCGCCGATGATGTTCACGTTCAGGTTCGGCTCGGCGATGTCCAGGCAGATGAAGTCATACGCGCGCCGCGCCGCGAACACCGAATAGGTGGACGCGAACGGCACGAGACCGGTTTCGGCCATCCCCGCAGCGGCGCCGAAGAGCAGTTGCTCGGCCATCCCCATCTGGAAGAACCGGTCCGGGAACCGGTTGGCGAAGATGTGCATGTCCGTGTACTTGCCCAGATCGGCGGTCAGACCGACGATCCGGTCATCGGCCTGGGCGGCCTTGACCAATGCGTGCCCGAACGGGGCCGGGGTGGTCTTCTGGCCCGGATCGGCGAACGAGGCGATCATCGCCGATGTCTTGAGCTTGGTGGGCGTGCTCATGCTTGATATCCCTCAGTCAGTTGGTCGCGGCAGATCTGCCACTCGTCCTCGTCGATGCGCATGAAGTGCGCCTTCTCGCGGTTCTCCAGCAGCGGCACACCGCGGCCGACCTTGGTGTCGCACAGGATGACCGACGGCACGCTGGTGCTGACGGCGTCGAAAGCGCCGAGCAGCGCGTCGACATCGTTGCCATCCACCCGCGCCACATGCCACCCGCATGCGGCCCACTTGTCGGCGACGGGCTCGGTGCGCAGCACACCAGCGGTGGGTCCGTCGGCCTGCAGCGCGTTGATGTCCACCATCGCAATGAGATTGCCCAGTCCGTGGTGCGCGGCACCCATCGCGGCCTCCCACGTGGAACCCTCATCGAGCTCACCGTCGGACAGGAAGTTGATGATGCGGGCATCCGAGCCTTGGTGCCGCAATCCCAGCGCCATCCCGACCGCCACCGTCAGACCGTGACCGAGGGAACCGCCGGATATCTCCATACCCGGTGTGTAGCTTGCCATTCCGGACATCGGCAGTCGGGAGTCATCGGATCCGTAGGTCCCGAGTTCGTCGACGTCGATGATGCCGGCCTCGGCCAGCGCGGCATACAACCCGATGGCGTAGTGACCCGTCGAGAGCAGGAACCGGTCGCGGCCGGCCCAGTGCGGATCGTCGGCGCGGTAACGCAACTGGTCGACGTACACGGCGGCCAGCATGTCCGCGGCCCCCAGCGCCTGACCGACGTAGCCCTGGCCCTGGGCCTCGCCCATGTTCAGCGCGTGGTGCCGTATCCGGTAGGCGGCCTGGGTGACCTTCTGGCTGCGGAGGTCGATTGTGGCTGTGCTCACCGCGGGCATCAGACGCTCGCCCCGTGTGGCAGGGGGGTGCTGATCGAGGCTTCCTCGGCCAGCATGCGCTCCCGAGGTCCCCAGGTTTCGCGGGTGAGAATGGCGGCGATCAGCCCGATGGCCATGTAGCCGCTGAACAGCAGGGCGGGGCCCCACCAGCCGTAGGCCTCGTACAAGAGCGTGGTGATGAAGGGCGTGAAGCCCGAGGCGATCGCGGAGATCTGGTAGGCCAGGGAGGCACCCGAGGAGCGGGTGTTCGCATTGAACAGTTCGGGGAACCATCCGCCCTGCGAGCCGGCCAGCGCGTTCTGGAACACGCCGTAGGCGATGACGAACGTCGCGACGATGAGGATGAAGACACCGGTGTTGACGGTGACGAACATCAGGACGCCGAAAGGTATGCCCAATGCGCACACCCAGAGATAGAGCGGGCGGCGTCCGATCTTGTCGGTGAGTTTTGCCCAGGCGAAGGTGGCGAAGATGCCGACCGCCGATGCGATGCACAGGGCGCCGATGGTCTGGGACCTGGTCGCGAGTTCGGCGTTCTTCAGGTAGGACAGCATGTACGTGATGGACACCGCGTAGCCGGCCGTTTCGGCAATGCGAAGGCCGATGCCGCGCAGGATGTTCCGCCAGTCGGTCTTGACCACCTCGATGATGGGCGACTTGATGATGTTGCCCTCGCTCTTGACGTCCTCGAACACCGGGGACTCGGGCACCTTGGCCCGGATGACCAGACCGACGATCACCAGGACGGCGCTGGCCAGGAACGGCACCCGCCACGCCCAGTCGCCACCGAGGTGGATGCTGAAGAAGAACACGAGGTTGGCGATGAGCAGTCCGACGGGGAATCCGGCCTGCACGATGCCGGTGTAGCGGCCCTTCTTCTTCCACGGGGCGTGCTCGTAGCTCATCAGGATGGCGCCACCCCACTCGGCACCGAACGCGAGACCTTGGATGATGCGCACGGTCACCAGCAGGATCGGGGCCAGCACGCCGACGGTCTCGTAGGTGGGAAGCAATCCGATCGCGAAGGTCGCAATGCCCATGAGGATCAGCGAGGCGACCAGGACCGGCTTGCGGCCCACCTTGTCGCCGAGGTGGCCGCCGATGATGCCGCCGAGCGGTCTGGCGACGAACCCGACGCCGAGCGTCGCAAACGCGAGCAGGGTCCCCGTCACCGGGCTGGAGTTCGGGAAGAAGGCGGTCCCGAAGTACAGCGCGGCTGCGGTGCCGAATCCGATGAAGTCATAGGTTTCGATGACGGCTCCGACACCGGAGCCGATCGCTACCCGCTTGGCGTCCTTGGTGCCATGCACCGGACCCCGCATCTTCAGAGCGTCGTCGCTCATGGTGGACATCCTTTCAAATCCAGTTCTACCTGGTGTTCCGACTGGCCATTCCGGTCACTGTCGACGGTCAACAGTGCGGTGCGTCACCCAGTGTGAGCACGCCCACACTGAATGTCAACAGTCAACACCAGACAAATGTTGCCCGTTGACTGTTAACAGTCAACTCGGTTACTGTGTCAGTCATCACAACGCGGGAGGTGACATGACAAGCCGTTTCAGCAGCAGGCTCGGGTGCTCGACCATCAGCTTTCGGCACCAGAATCTGGCTCAGGGGCTGGCGACGATCGCCGGGCTGGGCTTCAGGGAGATCGATCTAGGCGCGCTGCCCGGCGTCTGCGATCACGTGCCGTACGTGCTCGACGAAGCCGCTGTCGACGAGGTGTCCACGACGGTCGCCGCGTCCGGGCTCACGGTCCGATCCATCAACGGCGATATCGGCGACCTGAATGCGCCGCTGGACACAGATCAGCAACGAGCGCGAGTGCGCCACCTGAACATGCTGGTCGCCCTCGCGTCGGCCACCGGCGCGCGTGCGCTGGTGCTGCCCTGCGGGGCGCTGGCTCACGAACCGGTGTCCACCCTCGACGAGGACCTCGACCTGGTCGCCGACGAACTCACCGCGGCCGCGCACATCGCCGCCGGGGGGCGGGTCGAGCTCTGGACCGAATCCCTGCACTTCCATCGGCTGTGCTGTGACATCGACCGGGCTCAGGCGTTGCACGAACGACTCGAAGCCGCGGTGGGCATCGTCATGGATTTCAGCCACATCGTGGCTTCCGGCGGCGACCCGGTGGACTACATCGGACGGATCGGTGCGCGTATCGCGCACGTGCACATCCGCGATGCGGTGCCCGGGAACATCAACCTCTCGGTGGGCAACGGGGCCGTCGACTTCGGCCGCGGACTCAAGGCACTGGCAGACGCCGGTTACACCGGCCACTTCTCCCTGGAGCTGGAGACCCGAGATATCACCCACGACGAACGACCCGCGGCGACAGCCGCCGGCGGCCAACTGATTTCCGAACTGATCTAGAAGGAGACACTGTGAGTATCGAGAAGACCGCCGTCATCACCGGCGCAACCTCCGACAAGGGCATCGGCGCGACCGTCGCCGCACGCTATGCGCGGGAGGGCTGGGCCATCGTCATCCTCGACCTCGACGGCGAAAAGAGCGCCAAGGTCGCCGCCGAGATCGGAAACCAGTACGCGGTACCGGCGTTCGGTTACGGCATCGACGTCACCTCCGAGGAATCGGTCACCGCTGCCTATGACGCTGTCGCCGCTGAGGTCACCGCGGGCAACCTGCCCCCGATCGGCGCACTGGCCAACATCGCGGGCATCACCTCCCCGGTGCCGTTCCTGGAAACCACCCTGGAGCTGTGGAACAAGGTGTTCGCCGTCAACTCGACCGGCACCTACCTCGTCACCCGCGCCTTCCTGCCCGCGATGATCGAGCAGGGCTGGGGCCGCATCGTCAACATGTCATCGGTGTCCGCGCAGCGCGGTGGCGGTGTGTTCGGCAAGGTGCCCTACTCCTCGGCCAAGGCCGCCATCCTCGGCTTCACCAAGGCGCTGGCCCGTGAGGTCGCCGACAAGGGCGTCACCGTCAATGCCGTCACCCCGGGCGCGGTCGACACCAATATCCGCGTCGGATCCACCGATGAGCAGGAGGCCGCGCTGGCTGCCGCCATTCCCGTCGGGCGCACCGCCACCACCGAGGAGATCGCCGCGGTGATCACCTTCCTGTCCAGCGAGGACGCCAGCTACCTGACCGGGACCACCGTTGACATCAACGGCGGCAGCCACATTCACTAGTCGCCTTTCACCTAGATGAGGTCCGTGCCATGACACGTCTGTTCAACGACCCGGCCACGTTCACCGAGGACATGCTCGCCGGCTTCCTGGACGCCAACGCGCATTACGTGGTGGGCGTGCCCGGCGGCGTCGTGCGTGCCACCGAGACACCGGCGGGAAAGGTGGCAGTCGTCGTCGGTGGCGGCTCTGGCCACTACCCCGCGTTCTGCGGGGTGGTCGGGCACGGCTTCGCCGACGGCGCGGTGGTGGGCAACATCTTCACCTCCCCGTCGGCGCAGGAGGCCGCCTCGGTGGCCCGCGCCGCGCACGGCGACGCGGGCGTACTGCTCATCACCGGCAATTACGCCGGCGATGTGATGAACTTCGGGCTCGCGGTCACGGCGCTGCGGGCCGAGGGCATAGACGCCCGCTATCTGGGTGTCACCGACGATATCGCCAGTGCCGCAGTCGAAGACATCGGGAAGCGGCGCGGTATCGCCGGAGACTTCACGGTGTTCCGTTGTGCCGGTGCAGCGGCCGAAGAAGGTGCCGATCTCGACGGTGTCGAGCGGGTGGCCGTCAAGGCCAACGCGGCGACCCGCACCCTGGGCGTGGCGTTCGAGGGGTGCACCATGCCCGGTGCGGGTCGTCCGCTGTTCGTCGTCGCGGACGGCCAGATGGATCTCGGCCTGGGCATCCACGGTGAACCGGGTGTCTCCAGTCATGAGATGCCGACGGCCGCCGCACTCGCCGACCTGCTGGTCGCCGGGGTGCTTGCCGAGAAGCCGTCCGGGTCATCCGGGCGAATCGCGGTGATCCTCAATGGTTTGGGCCGCACCAAGTACGAAGAGTTGTTCGTGGTGTGGAAGACGGTGGCGGCGCGGCTCGCCGAATCGGGCCACACCGTGGTGGCACCCGAGGTGGGAGAACTGGTCACCAGCCTGGACATGGCGGGCTGCTCGCTGACGGTGATGTGGCTCGATGACGAACTGGAGCGGTTGTGGACCGCGCCGGCCGACACGCCCGCCTATCGCAAGGGTGCGGTCACGGCAGGCGCGGGGATCCGACGTGCCGATGGCGTTGCCGGTGCTGTTGCGCTGCGGACCATCGAGGGTGATGGGGATTCCCGGCAGGTGGCTGCGATTGTGGCTCAGGGGATTTCATCGATCGCCGCGCAGATGGTGAATGCCGAGCACGAACTCGGGCGCATCGACGCGGTCGCCGGGGACGGTGACCACGGACGGGGCATGGTGAAGGGCACCACGGCGGCCGCCGGCGCCGCCGCCCTCGCCGTCAACGCGGGCGGCGGTACCGCATCTGTGCTGACCGCGGCCGGCGAAGCGTGGGCGGCGAAGGCCGGCGGCACCTCCGGCGTGCTGTGGGGTGCCGCTCTGTGTGCCGCCGGGGCGACCCTTGGCAATCGGGGTGTTCCCGGGGGACGTGACATCGCCTCTGCGCTGCGGGCCGGGCAGGACGCGCTGGTGGCGCTGGGCCGTGCCGAGCGCGGCGACAAGACCATGCTCGATGCACTCGGACCCTTCATCGAGTCGTTCGAGGCTGCCGTCGAGGGCAGAACCGATTGGCGCAGAGCCTGGTTGGAATCCGTGGAGATCGCCCAGAAGGCGGCCGCCGAGACGGCCGACCTTCGACCCAAGGTCGGCCGGGCCCGACCACTGGCAGAACGCAGCGTCGGGACCCCCGACGCGGGCGCCATATCGCTGGCCATGTGCATTCACACCGTGGCCGAACTGATCGAGGAGATGGCATGACCCTGCGCGTGGTGATCGGTTGCGATGACGCCGGATTGCAGTACAAGGACATCCTGCGCGCCGACCTTGAGTCCGATCCGCGGGTGGATCGCGTGGTCGATGTGGGCGTCGGACCTGACGAACACACCGCCTACCCGCACGTGGCGGTCACCGCGGCCCGCATGGTGGCCGAGGGGGAAGCCGACCGGGCGCTGCTGATCTGCGGTACGGGCCTGGGGGTGGCCATCGCGGCCAACAAGGTGCCCGGCGTACGCGCGGTCACCGCCCACGACAGCTTCTCGGTCGAACGTGCGGTACTGAGCAACAACGCCCAGGTGCTGTGCTTCGGGCAGCGCGTCGTGGGGGTCGAGTTGGCACGTCGGCTGGCAGCCGAATGGCTGGGCTACCAGTTCGATCCGGCCTCCGCATCGGCGGAGAAGGTCGCCGCGATCTGCGGGTACGAACCGCAGAACGTGTGACGGGGTAGCGGCGTCCGGTCCGCGCGGCACGGCTAGGGTTGTGCTGTGTCCGATGACCTCTGGACGGCTGCCACCCGGCACCCGTTCCTCGACGCGGTGCGTGCCGGCACCATCACCGATGTTGCGTTCGACAAGTGGCTGCGCCAGGATGCGCTGTTCGTCGCCGATCTGCTGATCTTCCAGTCCCGACTGCTGGCCCGGGCACCGCGCGGCGCCCAGCAGGTGCTCGTCGGCGGATGCGCCGCCCTGGTGGCCGAGCTGGACTGGTTCGAGGAACAGGCGGTGCGCCGCGGTATCGATCTGGCTGCCGCGCCGCTGCCCGCCACGCTGGCCTACCGCGAGCTGCTGCAGCGTCTCGACAACGAGCCCCATGACGCCGCCATCACCGCACTGTGGGTCATCGAGCGGGTCTACCTGCTGGGGTGGACCTCCGCCGCGCCGGCTGCGGCCCCCCTGGATGAGTTCGTCGAACACTGGACGACCCCGGACTTCGCCGGGTACGTCGACGCGCTGGGCGCACTGGCCTCACCGGGCGAGCACACCGAACAGGTCGATGCGGTGCTGAAGCTCGAGGTGGCCTTCTGGGATATGGCGCTGGCATGACGCTGTCTGCCCGATTGTGGTCGGAGAACGCCGATATCACCGCCGAGGTACTGGCCAACCCGTTCGTCCGCGGAATCGGGGACGGCACTCTGCAGCGGGAACTCTTCGCCGGATATATCGCCCAGGACGCGTTCTTCCTCGAATCCTTCGCTCGTGCATACGCTTTGGCGCTGGCGCGCAGTACCGACACCGAGACGCTGCTGACCTTCGCTGATCTGCTGGCCGGCGTGCGCGAAGAACTGGGCTTGCATGCCGGGTACGCCGCCTCCTGGGGCATCGACATGGCCGGGGTTCAACCCGCGGCCGCGACCCTGGCCTATACCGAGTTTCTGCTGGCGACCGCGGCGACCGGAGGGCTGGGGGTGGTGTGCGCGGCGATGACGCCGTGCATGCGGCTCTATGCCCACATCGGGTCACACCTGGATGCGGGCACGGCCGGGCCGTACGCACAGTGGGTTCAGACCTATGCGGACCCGGGTTTCGAGGAGATCGCCGCACTGCTGGAACGGCTCCTCGACCAGCACGGCGAGGACAGTCCGGCGACTCGGCAGGCTTACCGGCGCGCGATGCGGCTGGAGCTGGAGTTCTTCAGCGCTGCACTGACGCCCTGACCCGACGGGCCTACTGCCTGGCCATCGCCACCCGGAAACGTTCCTCGGCGTCGATGTAGTGATCGGCATCCTCGGCGTCTTCGCCCAGGTCGATCTGCACCCAGTTCACCGCTCCGGTGAAGGCGCTGGTGTGCGCGGTGTAGTCGGGGCTGACGGTGGTGCCGGTTTCGCGGCCGATATCGGTGGTCTCGTCGGCCGAGAACACGATGGGCTGCGTCTGCTCGATCCGGCCGGTACCGACCTCGGTGCCGTCGTGGTAAAGGGTGACGGTCCCGCCCTTGCCCATACCTCCACCGTCGTAGTCGAATTCCATCCGGACCTGGGTCGTCCCACTGGGGATGGGGGCGGTGCCATCGATGACGTAGGACTGGATGCCCAGGACGTTGTAGTAGAACTTCGCCCGGCCGTCCTTGGCGTACAGGCTCCACCCGCCGAATCGTCCGCCCTGCGCGATGATCACGCCTTCGGCGCCGTCGGCCGGGACCTCCAGCTCGGAAGTGACGGCGAAGGACTTGTTCTTGATGTCCACGACGCTGTTCTCGGTGAGCCGACCCATCCCGCCGAGCAGCAGCTGGGTGTTGCCCTTGATCAAGGTCGGCCGGCCGGCGATATCGGGGATCAGCCGCTCGGCCTGGCGATCGTCGAGCGGAAGGACGTTGTACTTCACCGCTTCGATGAGCCAGAGACGTTGCAGCTCATGCAGTTTCTCCGGGTGCCGTTTGGCGAGATCATCGGACTGCGTCCAGTCGGTGCTGCCGTCGTAGAGCTCCCAGACATCATCGTCGAATGCGGGCATGACGGTCCCGCCCATCTCCCAGGGCGTCCGGTGTTTGGTCACCGCGCTCCAGCCCTTGTGATAAATGCCGCGGTTACAGAACATTTCGAAGTACTGCGTCTCGTGCCGCTCCGGTGCCTGCGCGTCATTGAAGCTGTACAGCATGCTGGTGCCCTCGTACGGACTTTGCAGCACACCGTTGACCATCACCGGTTCCGGGATGCCGGCAGCCTCCAGCACGGTCGGTGCGAGATCGATGACATGGCTGAACTGGTCTCGTACGCCGTCGGTTTCGCCGATACCCGCCGGCCACGACACGATGGTGCCGTTGCGGGTCCCGCCCCAATGGGAGGCCACCTGTTTGGTCCACTGGTACGGCGCGTCCATCGCCCACGCCCAGCCCACCGCGTAGTGTCCGTACGACTTCTCGCCGCCGAACTCGTCGAGCTGGGACAGCATGAACTCGGGTGTCTCGATGGCCGCCATACCGTTGAAGTTGGCCATCTCGTTGAACGCGCCCTGCAGGGTGCCCTCTGCGGACGCCCCGTTGTCACCGATGATCAGATAGACCATGGTGTTGTCCCGCACGGGTTCGAGCGCGTCTAGCAACCGGCCGACGTGGTGGTCGGTGTGTTCCATGAACGCGGCGTAGACCTCCATCTCGCGTTCGAGGACCGGCTTCAGCGCGGGATCCATCTCCTCCCAAGCGGGAATCTCGGCGTGGCGTGGTGTCAGAACAGCGTCGGCCGGGATGACGCCGAGTTCCTTCTGCCGCTCGAAAGTGATCTCGCGCTGCCGATCCCAGCCGTGTGCGAACTTGCCCTTGTACTTCTCGATCCACTCTGGTGGAACCTGGTGCGGGGCATGGGTGGCGCCGGGGGCGAAGTACATGAAGAACGGCTTGTCCGGCAACAGCGCCTTCTGCTGCCGCGCCCACGCGATGGCCTTGTCGGTCAGGTCTTCGGTCAGGTGGTAGCCCTCGGCCGCGGTCTTCGGCGGCTCGATGGGAGTGGTGCCCTCATAGAGGGCGGGGTCCCACTGGTTGTTCTCACCGCCGATGAACCCGTAGAAGTACTCGAACCCGCCTCCGCCGGTGGGCCAGGCGGTGAACGGTCCCGCGGGACTGGTCTGCCAGACCGGCACCTCATGGCACTTGCCGAATTGTGCTGTCGCGTAACCGTTGAGCTTCAGGGTGAGCGGGAGCGGCGCCTTCGTGTTCGGCAGCACAGAACTGTAACCGGGTGCTGCCGTGGCGATCTCAGTGATGCCGCCCATCCCCACCGAGTGGTGATTGCGACCCGTGAGCAGCGCCTGGCGGGTCGGCGAGCACAGCGCGGTGGTGTGGAACCGGGTGTACTTCAGGCCACGCTCGGCGAGCCGATCGAAGTTCGGCGTATGGCACGGCCCGCCGAAGGTACTGCTCGCGCCGTAGCCGACATCGTCAATGAGGATCACC
The DNA here is from genome assembly GCF_056400845.1 of Mycobacterium sp. P4_H6. Taxonomy (NCBI): domain Bacteria; kingdom Bacillati; phylum Actinomycetota; class Actinomycetes; order Mycobacteriales; family Mycobacteriaceae; genus Mycobacterium; species Mycobacterium sp. P4_H6. Next base: position 42,520 of record NZ_JBFUKN010000031.1, read on the forward strand.
ACGACATTCGGCGCGCCCTCGGGTGGGCGGATATCCCTGATCGGCGGGTAGCTGGTATCGGGATCCTTCGCGTCGTAGGTGGTCAGACCCACGTGTGCGACATCGGGTATGGGCAGGACCGTTCGCGCGATCTGATCAGCGGACATGACAAGGTGCCTCCCAGCCGGCTGCGTCTCAACCGCTGACAGGATAGGACCAATGGCACCGCTGCGCCGCGCTTCGACAGACTGGCCTCAGCGCGGGGATGGAACAGCAGCGACGGCCTGAACGAGGGCGTTGCAGAACGCCGGCAGGTCGTCGGGGGAGCGGCTGGTGATCAGATTCCCGTCGACCACCACTTCCTGGTCGACTGTGTTCGCTCCGGCGTTGCGCAGGTCGATGCGAAGGCTGGGATAGGAGGTGACGGTGCGACCCTCGACCACGCCGGCGTCGATCAGCGTCCACGGTCCGTGACAGATGACCGCCACCGGGCGGCCGGACTCCACGAACTGGCGTACGAAAGCCACCGCGGACTCATCGGAGCGCAGTTTGTCGGCGTTGACGGTGCCACCGGGGATCACCAGTGCATCGAACTCATCTGCGCTGGCACCACCGACCTGGCGATCCACCTGAAAAGTGCCGGCGGGCTCCAAATCATGGTCACGCGCGTCGATCTCGCCGTCATGTAGGGACAGCAACTCGATCGCGCCGCCGGCCTTGTCGATGGCATCGCGGGGTTCGGCGAGCTCGCGACGCTCAACACCGTCGGTGGCCAGGATGGCGATCTTCTTGCCCTGAAGGGCTGTGGGCGTAGCAGTCATGACAATGGGCTGCCCCGCGGTCTGCGTGCCCAAACATGGCGGCCTGTCCCTCTCGACCAAAGCTGACTCAGGTCATTGGAGCGGCAGCTTCCCCGGGACGGATGTGTCGGCGGGTGGAGGCGATATTGTCGTTGTCGGCGGCTCCGGACCACTCGGCGCGCCGCAGCGGGGACAGGGACGGAGCGGATATGGCGGTGGTGAACGGCCCCTCGGCGCGCGAGGCGAAGCGTCTGCAGACCCGGGAGCGCCTCATGGGCGCCGCGGTCGCCGAGTTCAAGCGGTCCGGGATGGCCGAGGCCGATGTCGCCGCCATCGTGGCCGCCGCCGGGGTGGCTCATGGCACCTTCTTTTTTCACTTTCCCACCAAGGAGCACGTTCTACTGGAGTTGGAGAAGCGCGAGGAAGACCGAATGGCCAAGCAGTTCGGCCGCTACCTCGACAAGGGTCATGACCTGGAGTCGGCCCTGTCCGAGGCCGCGCGCCTGGTGCTGGGGCTCGAACGCCGGCTCGGCGACGTCCTGTTCAAGGACTTCCTGGCGCTGCATTTCTCACAGACCCGGCCGGATTCCGAGGACGGCGGTGACCACTCGCTGGTGCTGCTGCTGGCCCAGCGCATCGAGCAGGCCCGGTCCGAGGGTGACGTGGATCCCGAGGTTCAGCCGATCAACAGTGCGGTGTTCTTCCTGTTGTGCCTCTACGCATTGGCGATCACCACCAACGACCCGATGCGCCGCGATCTGCTCGAAGATCTGGTGAAGCGCACCATGCGCAGCGTCGCCGTCGCCGGCTGAGTCGTCGGCCGCTACCGCGTCCGGTGCTTGTTCGGCAGTCATTTGCATGACTAGAGTCAGTGAATATGCGACCGTCAGCCGCTTCGGCGACCCTGCCTCTCGATGAACACATGGAGGAGTCACGGCTGGCCCAGCGCCAGGCGGACCGATGGTTGATCAGTGGCAGCATCCTGATAGGTACCGCCGCGCTGGGGATCTTCGGCCTGCCGCTGTTCCTGCGGGGCGTGTGGCTGCTGCGCCGTGCCCAGCAGAACGGACTGTCGGTGCGGCCGATGATGGTGACCCTGCTCGGGTACCTGGTCATCATCGACGCGGCGATCAACACGGTCGGCTGGGCGCTCGACCTGATCGGCAGTCACACACTGCTGGCCAGGGTGTTGTTGAACGGCTGGGGACACATGTTCGACGCCGGATACTTCTGGCATTTCAACGAACTCTGGGTCGGCGGCGCGTCCGGGCCGGGCGAGAAGGCCATGGAGGTGGGGATGATCCTCACGGTGTTCACCATGCGGATCGCCGCCGCCATCGGCTTCCTGCAGATGAAGCGCTGGGGCCAGCAGTGGATGATCGTCACCTGCTGGATGGGCGTGGTCATCTGGGTGCTCTACGTGTTCAACATGACGATGTTCGCCGACGTCCGGTTCGCGGGCACTATCTTCCCGGTCGTGGGCTGGTGGCTCTACGACATCTTCTACATCACGCCGTTTCTTGCGATCCCGTATCTCCATACGGTGAACCGCGAAATATTCACTGACTGATATCACCTAACCTGTTCCCATATAGGCCCCAAACAGGCAATTCAGTTCGAAAAGCCGTGTCCTCTATTGACTCAAGTCAGTCACTCGGCTAGAAACAGAAGACATGACGCCACAACTGAAGCCGACACAGCGTGACGCGCGCCGGCTTCAGACCCGGGAACGCATCCTCGGCGCCGCGATCGCCGAGTTCCAGCGGGCGGGCACGGCCGGCGCCGAGGTGAACACGATCGTGGCTGCGGCCGGGGTTGCGCACGGCACCTTCTACTTCCACTACCCGACCAAAGAACATGTGTTGCTGGAGTTGGTACGGCGCGAAGAAGCCAGGGTGGCGACGGCTTTCGGCCGTTTCCTCGATCACCGGCATGATCTGCGGGGCGCACTGGCAGAGGTGATCACCCTCGTGATCGGCATCGAGCGCCGCTTCGGCCCAATCTTGTTCAAAGAGATTCTTGCCCTGCACTTCTCGCCGTCGCGGCCCGACCCCGAAGACTGGACCGACCATGCGGTGATCGTGCAACTCGTTCGTGAGATCGAGAGCGCGCGCCGCGACGGCGCTGTGCACCCGGAAGTCGACGCCTTCTACAGCGCCGTGTTCTTCCTGCTCGGCGTCTACGGGGTGCTCACCACCACCGACGACGTCGCCGCCCGAAACACCATGCTCGACAAGCTGGTCTCCTCCGCGGCTCGTGGCCTGGAGATCCGATGAACCCGTCAACGAGGAGGTTCGACCGTGGACTATCTGTGGGAGGTACTGCGCTACGTCGCAGCCTGGGGCGGTACCGGCCTGGTCATCTGGTTCTGGTACTGGATGTTCTCCAATATCGGCACCTTCTGAACCGCGCCCACGTGGGACCGCCGGGGGCCGGCCATGGCTGATCTCGATGACACCTCGGCGATGGCGCTGGAACGCAGTTGCTCGCTCACCGCGGTCGCACTGAGCGAAGAGCATCGCGCGGGTGTCCGGCTGGTCACCGGGGAACACCGCGGGTTCGGCCTGAACTCGTCGCGCACGTTCATCCACGTGCCCTACCCGCAGCTCGGTGCGGACTGGACACGCCGTTCGCTGACATGCGGTATCGCCCTGCAATGTTCGTCATCCAAGGACCGGGTCGGCGAATACCGGATCGACGAACTGTCGGCACGCGAGATACGTGCCCTGACCCTCATCGAGGCGGGTGTCTCGCTGGGCTGGATCGCCTCACGGTGGCCGGGGCTGATGCCCGAATGCGCCCGGCTGTTGCCCGAACTGGAGCCGGCCGACCCGCAACTGGATGCCCACACGATGATCAGCCGCGCGATCGCGCTGGCCCGCAGCGCCGACGGGCTCACCGTCCACCCACTGTTGGGGCGGTTGCCCGCGATCTACACGACACCGACAGGACTGGTCGACAAGCTGCGGCGCCAATTCGGCAGGATGCCGTGGACCACGACGCAAAAGCGGATGCCCCGGCCCTACTCGGTACCGGTGGGCGGTGATGGCGGCGTGCGCAACCCGAATCTGCCGCCACCGAGCCGCCCGCAGGACAACGACGTGGATGTCACCCCCGAGCACCGGCCGGGCATCCCGTACCCGGAGTGGAACGCCTGGACGAAACGCTTCCTGCCCGACCACGTGGCGGTTCTGGAACTGGCCCGCGACAGCCGTGTCGATGCCGCGAAGACGGCTTCGGCCGATCTGCGCAAGTGGTTCCAGGAGAACACCCATCGCGCCATGATCAGCCGTCTGGAGGACGGCTCGGATCTCGACATCGACCAGTACGTACGCCATTACGTGGACCTGCGCACCGGGGAAGCCGCCGAGCCACGCCTGTTCCGGGAACTGCTACCCAGCAACCGCGATGTCAGCACAGCGCTGCTGCTGGACGGCAGCTCATCGCTGGGTGTCCACGGGGGCCGGGTGTTCCGGTTGGAACTGGCCTGCGCCGATGCCCTGTCGCGGGCGATGACCCAGGCGCGGGAACGGCACGGCATCTTCGTGTTCACCGGCAACACCCGCCATCGCGTGGAAGTGCGCTGCCTCAAGGACTTCCCGGAAGTACGGTTCGTCCCGCCCAGCGGTCTGGGGCTGTCCACCGGCGGCTATACCCGACTCGGCGCGCCCATCCGTCACCTGACCGGCAGGCTGCTCGCACAGCCCTCGGAGCGCCGACTGCTCATCATCATCGGTGACGGGATGATCTCCGATGAAGGTTACGAGGGCCGCTACGCCTGGTCGGATGCCGCGCATGCGGTCGAGGAGGCCAACGACGCCGGCGTGTCCGTCTACTACGTCGGCGTGGGACCGACGCGGGTCGACCCGCTTCCCGAGGTGTTCGGACCCAAACGCTCACAACGGATCCGGCGGATCGAAGAGTTACCCCGCGTGCTGGCGCACGTCCACCGGGAGCTGGTCAGTGCATGACATCGGGAGACAGATGAGTAGCGAGACGTACTATTCCAACGGCAACGAGGTGCAGCTCTTCGAGCAGGCGTTCACCCGCAAGATCCCGGTCATGCTCACCGGGCCCACCGGCTGCGGGAAGACCCGGTTCGTCGAACACATGGGGTCCCTGCTCGGCCGACCCGTCGTGACCATCAGCTGCCACGACGACCTGACCAGCTCCGATCTCGTCGGCCGCTTCATGGTCACCGGTGGTGACGTGATCTGGACCGACGGACCCCTGACCAGAGCGGTCAAGACCGGGGCCATCTGCTACCTCGACGAGGTCGTCGAGGCACGCCACGACTCGCTGGCCATCCTGCACTCACTGACCGACCACCGTCGCACCCTCTATCTCGACCGCGCCGACGAAGTCGTCTCGGCACCAGATGAATTCATGCTCGTGTGCTCCTACAATCCGGCCTACCGCAGCTCATTGAAGGAACTCAAGCCGTCCTTCCGGCAGCGTTTCGCGACGCTGCCGATGAACTACCTGCCATCGGAACGGGAAGCCGAAGCCGTGGTCTCCGAAACGGGTATCGACCCAGCGGCAGCCCGGCGGCTCGTGCAGTGCGCCAACGCCATCCGCACCGCGGATGAAGCCTTCCACTTCGAGCCGCCGTCGACGCGGGTGCTTGTCACCGCCGCCCAGTTGATCGCCGCCGGTGCCGGCGAATTGGAGGCCGCCGAAGCGTGCATCCTCGCACCATTGAGCACCGACGGAGCCATCAGTGAGGGGCTCCGGGAAATCGCGGCAGCAGGCCTGCTCGCCGCCGACACACTCTGAGAAGGGATTTCGCCATGGTCGACCAGAAAGAGAAGAAGCGTAAGCGGGCGCTCATCGTGTTCCAGATCGCCATCTACGGCTACCTGCTCACGATGTTCCTCATCCAGCTCTACATGTCGTTCGAACGCGGCTGGTGGTATCTGTGAGCCTGGCTGTCGGCGGCTCCGTCAGCCTGGAGGACCACAGCGAGGAGTCCCGGCTCGCCCAGCGGCGAGCCGACAAATGGATGATCGTCGGCGCTGCGCTCATGGGCATGTGGGTACCGGGGCTGATCGGCTTCCCGATCTTCATGCGCGGGGTGTGGCTGCAGCGGCAGGCGGCGCGCGCCGGACTGTCGGTGCGCCCGATGATCGTCACCCTGATCGGCTACCTGGTGCTGATCGACGGAATGCTCAACAGCCTGGGCTGGGCGCTGGACCTGGTCGCCAACCACACCCTGATCAACCGGGTCCTCATGGTGGGCTGGGGCCACATGTTCGACGCCGGATACTTCTGGCACTACAACGAACTGTGGATCGGCGGCGCCGCAGGTCCCGGCGAGAAGGCCATGGTGGCCGGCATGATCATCACCGTCTTCGCCATGCGCTGCGCCGCCGCCATCGGATTCCTGCAGATGAAGCGCTGGGGCCACCAGTGGATGATCGTCACCTGCTGGATGGGTGTCGTGATCTGGAGCGTCTATGTCTTCAACATGACGATGTTCGCCGATGTCCGGTTCGCGGGCGTCATCTTCCCCGTCATCGGCTGGTGGCTCTACGACATCTTCTACATCACCCCATTCCTCGCGATCCCGTACCTGCACACGGTGAATCGCGAAATCTTCACGGACTGAAGGAGTGACACCGTGACAACACCGCAAGCCGAAACAACCGCCGAAGATCTGCCGCCGGGCACCACGCCCTACTACGCACGGATGCACAAGTACATCAAACGCGCGGTGCTGGTGTGCCTGATCGCGCTCGTCATCGAGGGGGCCTTCACATTGCCGTTCATGGCGGTCTACTACGGCTACCCGACGCTGAGCCTCACCCAGATCTGCAGTGAACTGCTCAAGGTGCGGTACTCCGATGACGCCCTGGAGTGCAAGTTCCCCTATCCGCCGCTGGGCCCGCCGGAAGGCGCCGAGGGCAAGGACACCGCCCGCGATGTCTGGGGCATCCAACCCATCCCGCAGTACGACCGGCTCGGATTCCGGGAGCTGGTGGACCGGTACGAAGCACGCCAGGCCCGGCTCGCCGAGCAAGGTGGCTGAGATGGGCCCGAAACTACGGGTGATCCAGTGGGCCACCGGCAATGTCGGCACCCACGCGTTGGCCGCGGTGCACGACCATCCCGATCTCGAACTCGTCGGTGCCCGGGTGTACAACGAGGCGAAGGCAGGACGCGATATCGGCGACTTCGCCGGAATCGGCGAGATCGGCATCCTGGCCACCACCGATGTCGACGAGATCCTCGCGCTCGACGCCGACTGTGTGCTCTACATGGCCGAGGGCGAGTGGAATCCACCCGTCGCGCTGGATGATATCTGCCGGCTGCTGACCTCCGGCAAGAACGTGGTGTCCACCGCCGTCACCGCGTGGATCTATCCGCAGAGTGCCGGCGACGACGTGACCCAGCGACTGGAGACGGCCTGCCAGGAGGGCCGGAGTTCTCTCCACGCCACCGGAATTCAACCGGGCTGGGCTGCGGAGGTGCTCCCGCTGACGATGTCCGGACTGTTCCGGCACATCGACTCGCTGCTGGTGCAGGAGCTGATGGACTACTCCACCTACAACGTGCCGTTCGTATTGTTCGAGGTGATGGGCTTCGGTAAACCACCCGATGAGCGGGTGCCGATGGACGAGGCGGCGATCGGCGGACTGTCCTTCAAGGCGCCGCTCATGCTGCTGGCGGAGGGCCTGGGCGCGACGATCGACGACTACATCTGGGAGCGCGAGGTGGCGGTCACCGACACGCCGATCGATGTCAAGGCCGGCCGCATCGAAGCGGGAACCGTTTCGGCGCAGCGCTTCTCCTATACCGCGGTGATCGAGGGCAGGCGGGCACTGACCGTCGAACACATCACCCGGCTCGGCGCCGAGCAGGCGCCGGACTGGCCGAACGGGCGAGGCTGGAAGGTGACCGTCGAGGGGGCACCGTCGATGGTGCTGGAATCGCGGATCGCCATCCACGACGAGGATGACACCGATCAGGGGTGTCTGGGCACCGCGATGCACGCCGTCCACGCGATCGCTCCGGTCTGCGCCGCCGCGCCGGGGATCCGCACCTTTTTGGACCTGCCCACCATCGTGGGCCGCGGCGTGTTGTCGAAAGGCCTGAGGCGATGAGCTATCGGCTGATCCAGTGGATGACCGGTGACGTCGGACAGGTCGGCCTTCGGCATTTCGCCGACAATCCGGTGTTCGATCTCATCGGCGTGCTGGTGCACTCCGCGGAGAAGGTGGGTCTGGATGCCGGCGACATTGTCGGCATCGCTCCTACCGGGGTCACCACCACCGACGATGTCGAAGCCGTCCTGGCCCTCGACGCCGACTGCGTGTTCTACACCCCCATCATCATGGACGTCGCCACCGTCTGCCGAATACTGCGTTCCGGCAAGAATGTCGTCACCACCAGCGGGTTCTTCTATCCGTCACCGGATTTCGCGGACGCCGGTGACCAGATCCGCGCCGCCTGCGCCGACGGTGGTACCTCGTTTCACGGCGGCGGCATCCACCCCGGCTACGCCGGTGACGTCCTTCCGCTCACCCTGGCCCGCGTGATGAGCAGGATCGACACCATCCAGGTGTACGAAGTCGTCGACGTCATCAAGGATGCGCCGCTGGACCACATCGACTGGATGGGGTTCGGCAAGGACAAGGACGCATTCCTGACCGAGCCGACGATTCTCGGCCTCGGAGTGCCGTTCTTCGCGCAGTCGATGTACATGATCGCCGACGGCCTCGGCGTTACCATCGACGAGGTGACCGCCGCCGAGATCGACGTCGCGACAGCGCGGGAACCCATTGCGCACGACGAGGGAGCGATCGCGGTGGGCACGGTCGCCGCGCAGCGACACGAATGGACGGCATGGGTGGACGGCCGGCCGTTGATCGTCTTCCACGCCATCTATGTCACCGCGGGACCGGACAAGCTGGATCCGCCGTGGGACTGGGGCGATACCCGCTACGAGATCGTCATCGACGGAGATCCACCGACCGAACTGACCCTCAAGGGGGTCAACCGGCCGGACGGGACGATGGCCCATCCCGGCTATGACTGGACAGCGATGGGCGCCATCAACACCATTCCCGCGGTGTGCGATGCCGCACCCGGCTGGGTCACCCATCTGGATCTCGGACTGGTCCGGCCACGCGGTCTGGTCCGGCCGCAGCGGGAGGCGTGATGACCGATACCCAGGAGTACCTGGCGCTTCCGCATACCCGCTACGTCCCGGAGATCACTTGGCCGTCCCCGACCTGCAGCCTGCCGCGGCCGCTGTTGCTGGGTCCCTCGCACTAGCCCGGTTTCCGATCGGGCCGATCCGATATCTTCCGCGCCGCGTCGGCGACGACAAATATCGATCTGTTATGACCGAATCCGCCGCCGCCGAACGCTGCTCGGCGGACGTCCTGGTCATCGGTGGCGGACCGGCAGGAACCTGGGCGGCGATCCGCGCGGCCGAAGCCGGCGCCGATGTGGTGCTGGCCGACAAGGGGTACACCGGGGCCAGCGGTGCGACCGCTTCGGCAGGTACCGGAGTCTGGTACATCGAGGACGATCCGGAACGGCGTGAAGCCGCCATCGCAGCCCGCGAGAAGATCGGCGGCGGCCTGACCGATCGTTCCTGGATGACCCGGGTGCTCGATGAAACCTACCGCCGGATGGACGAACTCGCCAGAATCCAGCGCTACCCGTTCCCGGTCGGTGCCGATGGGGAGCTGATCAAGGACGACCTGCAGGGGCCGGAGTACATGCGTCGTCAGCGGCTGCGGGTGCAACGGCTCGGTGTGCGCATCCTGGACCACACCCCCGCGCTGCAACTGCTCACCGACCAGACCGGCGTGGTCTCCGGCGCCACCGCGGTGGACCGGCGCACCGGGGCGGGCGCGCGCATCGAGGCCGCCGCCGTGGTGCTGGCCACCGGTGGCTGTGCTTTCAAATCCAAGACCCTCGGCTGCGATGTCGATACCGGAGACGGTGCCCTGATGGCGGTGGAAGCCGGTGCGGTGCTCTCCGGGATGGAGTTCTCCAACGCGTATGCCATCGCCCCGAAGGGGACCGGCGTCACCAAGAACGCCTTCTACAACTGGGCCACCTTCTATCGGGCCGACGGCTCGGTGTTCGAGGTGCCACGGTCGAAGGACCGCACATTGATGGCGGCGACACTGCTGTCCGAACCGGTGCTGGCCTGTATCGACCGCGCCGGGCCCGCGGAGCAGACCGCGATGCGCAGCGCGCAGCCGAACTTCTTCCTCACCTTCGATCGGCTCGGTATCGACCCGTTCACCGAACATTTCGAGATCACCCTGGTCACCGAGGGCACGATCCGCGGTACCGGCGGCGTCCGCATCGCCGGAACCGACTGCGCCACCGATGTTCCCGGGCTCTATGCGGCCGGTGACACGGCCACCCGTGAACTGATCGCCGGAGCGTGGACCGGCGGCGGCAGTCACAACGCGGCGTGGGCGGCGTGTTCCGGGGGCTGGGCCGGTGTGGGTGCCGCGGCGTTCGCGCGCCAGCGCGGCAGGCCGTCGGGTGCCCTCGATGAGGTCGGCCGGACCGGGACCGCCGGCTACCGCGACGTGGTGGCGGAGGTCCGTGGGCAGGTCCTGCCCTACGAGATCAACTACCTGCGGCACGCCGATCGGCTCACCCCGGCCCTCGGCGTCCTCGACGAACTGTGGTCGGCCACCGCGACCGGGCAGTCGGTCAGCGGCGAGGAACGGTTCCGGGCCCGGGAGGCCACGGCGATGCTGGCGCACAGCCGCTGGATGTATCACGCCGCGCTGAACCGTACCGAAAGTCGGGGTATGCACCGGCGATTCGATCACACCGAGCTCGATCCGGCCCAGCAGTATCGGCTGCTCACCGGCGGACTCGACACCGTGTGGTCGCGCCCCGAGCCGGAATGGCTGTCGGCACGCGGACGCGCCGCATGATCGAGATCATCCTCGCGGACCGGTGCATAGCCTGCGACAAGTGCGTCGACGTCTGCCCGACAAGAGTTTTCGACCGCGGTCCCGACGGTATCCCGGTCATCGCACGGCATGACAGCTGCCAGACCTGCTTCCAGTGCGAGGCCTACTGCCCGACAGACGCACTGTTCGTCACGCCGCTGCTGGAACCGGTTCCCGATGACTCGCCGCTCAAGGACGCCACACATGTCATCGAGGCGGACCTACTGGGGTCCTACCGTCGGGCACTGGGCTGGGGTAAGGGGCGAACACTGGGCGCCCGCAACGCCATTCAGCCGGAAATGCCCTGATATCAGGGTTCGGGATCGGCCGCGTCGTAGCGCGCGAAGCCCGGGACCCGCCGCGCCAGCACCCAAATCAGCAGCAGCATGACGGTGCCGCCGGCGATCAGCGGGCTCCAGATGGCGAGCGTGCTCGCGATCGCGCCGGTGACCACATCTCCCACCCGTGGTCCGCCGGTCACGATGATGGTGAAGATGCTCTGCACACGCCCCCGCAGATGGTCGGGTACGGCGGCCTGCAGGATCGCGCCACGGAAGATCGCAGATACCCCGTCGGCCCCGCCGCCGATTGCCAGTACCACCGTCAACGCGACGATGGCCGGGATGTTGGCCGAGTCCTCGGTCCCCCACAGCGACGCGGCGAGCAGGATGAGGCCGGCTGCGACGATGGCCGAGGCGTAGATGTAGGAGACCACCAGAATGGCGACGCCCTGACGCCGCACCGAGCCGGTCCAGCCGGAGAACACCGAGCAGAGCATCGCGCCGGCGGCGAATGCCGCGGACAGCACACCCACGGTCGTCACACCGCCGCCCAGGGTCACCGCACCGAGCGCGGGGTACAGCACCCGCGGCTGGGCCAGCGCCATCGCGACGAGGTCGATGGTGAGGGCGAACCGAATATTGTTGGCGCGCCGCAGGTATTCGATACCGTCGCGGACGGCGCGCCAGGCGCCCACCTCCGGTGCGTCGACCGGGCGCAGCGCGGGCAGGGCCCACACCCCGAGGAATGCGGCGGTGTGCAACAGCACGTCGACGCTGTAGGCGGCCTGGAACCCGCCGGCCCCGACCGCGGCGGCGGCCAGCAGCGGTCCGCCCGTCGCCATCAGGCCCATGTTGATGCCGTTGAGCGCGCCCGCGGCGGGCAGCAGTTCGCGCGGCAGCAGGCGCGGGATGATGGCGCGACGGGTGATTCCGCCGACGGTCCCGGCGACCGAGTTGACCGTGGCGGCCGCATACAGCAGCCACAGCGATGTGCCGCCGAGCCAGGCATGGACGGCCAGCGCGATGATCGCCACCCAGGAGATCACCGAGGCCACCATCGCCACCCGGCGCCGGTCGAACCGGTCCGCGAGGCTACCGCCGTACAGGCCCATCACCACGATGGGCGTCAGCGCGATACCGGCGATCAGAGCCACCGCGAAGGTCGAGGAGGTGATCGCGTACACCTGTAGGGCGACGGTAACCACCGTCATCTCCTGACCGATGCTGCCCAGCGCGGTGCCGGTCCACAGCCTGCCGAACGCCCGGCTCTCGCGGAACGGTGTCAGATCCAGCAGCAGCCCCGAGCCGGGCCTGGTACGCCTCGTCACTTCACGAGCACGCGTGCCGGGTCCGCGGTCCATTCCGACGCGGACCCGACGTACAGGCGGGCGCGGATACCGACGAGCGCGAGCACGAAGACCTCCAGTGCCGCCGCGACGCCGGTACCGCAGTAGGCCGCCGGCTCACTGTCGGGATCCACCCCGAACTGGGAGAACCGTTCGCGGAGCTGATCATCGGGGAGCAGGTAACCGGCGTCATCGAAGGACGCACCGACCGGAGCGTTCCGGGCTCCGGGAATGTGGCCGGCGTCGGCATCGGTCGGGTGGGAGAACTTCGCCGCCGGCCGGGCGTCGAACAGCTGGCCACGCCCGGCGACGCCGGGTACCTCTGACAATTCGATGACCGAAAGGCCGCCCGGTGTGATCACGAAGTCGCTCTCCGGTCGGGTCGTGGTCTCCGCACCCTGGCTCAGTTCGCCACCGTGGTCGGTCCAACCGTCCAGCCCTCCGTCGAGCAGTCGTACCGATCGCACACCTGCCCAGCGCAGCAGCCACCAGGCACGAGCCGGGGCCGCCGATCGGGTGGCGCCGTACACCACCACCGGGGTGTCCGCCGTGATGCCCAAGCGGCGCAGGGTCTTCTGGAAATCATCGGCATCGGGCAGCGGGCGGCGGCCATTGGTACCGCTGCTCACGCCGGCGAGGTCGGTGTCGAGGTCGAGGAACACCGCGCCCGGGATATGCCCCCGCAGGTAGGCAGCCGGGTCGGGCCGGTCGCCTGCGGTGGTGTGACGGACATCGAATACCGCCAGGGTCCCGTCGGACAGCGCCGCCCGCAGCGTCGCCGGGTCGATCAGATTGGCGGTCCGGGCCTGCTCGCCCATGCATTCTCCTCCGGTCTCAGGCCATTCGGCGAATATGTGTCGACACATATCGCGGGGGTGATCGTCGCATCGAATTGTGCTGATGCAGCGCCTTTCGCTCCCCTGGGGAGAGAAAGCTATCGGACCTCGGGCCGCTGGCGTCGGCAATAAATTCACGGTATTCAAAATATGGACACCTGCGAACAAGTGTCATTCAATGTTCGCACTCCCGAATTTGTGTGTCACACATCGGATGTAACAAAAGGATTTGTGTCATGTCGCTCATCACCCGTGGTGTCGTCTCCGTCGACGAACTCGCCGCCGATCTGTCCAACCCGCGGTTGGTCGTCATCGAGGTGCACGCCACCCGGCCCGAGGCATCGTTGATCCCGGGTGCGCGGGCCGTGTTCTGGAAGGACCTGGCCTGGCATCCACTGGAGCGTGAGCTGGCGACCGGAGATGTGTTGTCGCAGCGACTTTTCGAACTCGGCGCCGGGGTCGGCTCACGCATCGTGCTGGCAGGCGACCCGACCCAGTTCGCCGCCTACCTGCTGTGGGTGATGCGGGTGCGTGGCTACCAGGAGGTGGCGTACCTGGACGGCGGGCTGGAAGCGTGGCGGGCCGCCGGTATCGGCGCCGCCGACGAGCCGGTGCGCGACGCGGCCCTCGAACCGCTGCCGGTTCCGGTACCGACGCTCGAACAGGAACTGCTGCGGATCGGCCGTGATGAGGTGCGGGACCTGCTGGGCCGGGACGGTGTGGTCTTGCTCGACTACCGCACTCCCGAGGAGTACAGCGGTACCCGCGTCAGCGGCCCGAACGCCCCCATCGATCACGGCGCCGAACGGCACGGCCGCATCCCCGGCGCGAAACACCTCTTCTTCCGTGACCTGCTCGACGAGCACGGGCGGCTGCGCTCCCGGTCGGAACTGCAGCAGATCGTCGACGAGAAGATAAATGGCTCAACGGCATTGATCGTCAACTACTGCAGGCTGTCACATCGCTCGACGCTGGGTTGGATCGCACTGTCGGAAGTGCTGGGCCTCGACAACGTGCGCGTCTATGACGGCTCCTGGACCGAATGGGGAAGCATCGTCGGCTTTCCCATCGAAAAGACTCAGTGAAGTAATCGGAGGAACAGACTCATGGCATTCACCCGCGACTCGATCACGCTGAACCTCAATCTCATTCCCGGCGGTGTCTTCCCGGGCGCATGGCGGGCAGACCCCGTCGACGCCCACAAGTACAGCAGTCTCGAGCACTACATCGAGGTGGCCAAGATCGCCGAACGCGGCAAGTTCGACGCGGTCTTCCTGGCCGACACCCCGGTCTGGCGGTACCGCGGCCAGTACCGGCCCTTCCGCGGTCTGGACCCGACGCTGGCGTTCTCGGCCATCGCCCAGCACACCGAGCGCATCGGGTTGGTGGCCACCGGTTCCAGTTCCTACAACTCCGCCTACAACCTGGCCCGGCGCATCTCGACACTGGACCACATCAGCAACGGCCGGGCAGCGTGGAACATCGTGGCCACCAACGGCGATGATGTCGCACGGAACTTCGGCCGCGAACACGGACTCGACCACGACGAGCGTTACCGCCGTGCGCACGAATTCGTCGAGGCGGTCCGCGCACTCTGGGACGGCTGGGCCGATGACGCCTGGGTTGCCGACCGGGAGACCGGCACCTACGTCGACGAGGCCCGCATCCGTGCCGTCGACTACGCCGGTGAGTTCGTCAAGACCTCGGGCCCACTGCCGCTTCCGCGCTCGCCGCAGGGACACCCTGTGCTGGTGCAGGCCGGCTCGTCACCGGACGGTATCGCGCTGGCGTCCCGGTTCGCCGATGCCGTCTACACCGTGCAGCCGACGATCGAATCGGCGATTGCCTTCCGCAACACCATCCGCGAGCAGGCCAGGGGCTGGGGCCGCGACCCCGACACCATCCGGGTGCTGCCCGGGCTGATCACCCTGGTCGCACCGACCGAGGCCGAGGCGCGCGCCAAGGAGATCGAACTGCGCGAACTGCACACCGAGAAGTTCGCGATCAACGCCCTCGCTCTGCAGGTCGGCGTCCCGGTCGAGGCGCTCGACCTGGACAAGGAACTGCCGTGGGACCTGGTGCCCGCCGACGGTGAACTCGGAGCCCAGGGAGGACATTTCGCCGCGCTCATCGGCACGGCACGACGGGAGAAGTTCACCGTCCGCGAGATCATCGCCCGTCAGGGCGGCGGACTGACCCACGTCACCGCCATCGGCTCACCCGAACAGGTGGCCGACCAGATCGAAACCTGGGTCAACGCCGGGGCCTCCGACGGATTCAACATCATGTCCGCGCAACTGCCACACGTGGCAACGGAATTCGTCGACCATGTTGTCCCGCTGCTGCAACGTAAGGGCATCTTCCGCACCGAGTACCCGGGCACGACACTGCGCGATACCCTGGGGCTCGAGCGGCCCGGCGACGGATTCGACGATCACGTCCCGTCGGGTAAGAGCCTTCATTCCGTGGGGGAGGCCGCGTTCGGCTGACGCCGACGCTCACGACCATGACTGTGCTGCAGACATCCTCGCCGGATCTGGCGTCGAAGGACACCCCGGGCACCACGCCCGCGGGTGTCCTCGGCGCGCGCCGGCGCTCGCGGCTGTCCGGCGCAGCATTCCAGGCGAAGTACATCGCGGAGAAGCTGCTGGCCGCGGCCGTGGTGCTGTGGCTGGCGGCCTCGGCGGCGTTCCTGGCCGTGCACTTCGCACCGGGGGATCCGGTCACCCTGCTGATGGGCGAGTTCGACACCCCGGAACTGCGCGCCACCATCGAAGCCCAGTGGGGCCTGGACAAGTCGTTGTTCGTCCAGTACTACGACTTCCTGACCAGGCTGCTGCAGGGCGACTTCGGAATGTCCTATGTGCAGCGAACCCCGGTCAGCGACATCCTGTTCGGTCACCGGCTGGTGGCCAGCGCCCAGCTGACCGCGGCCGCAACCCTGATCGCGGTCGTCGTGGCGCTCATCACCGCGCTGATCACCGCGGGACGCAAGGGCATCGGCACCCGGATCACCTATCTGGGTGAGCTCACGTTCGCGTCCATCCCGACGTTCTGGCTCGGCATCGTCTTCATCACCGTGCTGTCCTTCCAGCTCGGTCTGCTGCCGGTGGTCGGCGGTAGCAAGCTGGAAAACCTGGTGCTGCCCAGCCTGACGCTGGGCCTGCCGCTGGCGGCAGTGCTGTCCCAGGTGCTGCGTGAGGGCATCGAGAAATCCCTCGAACAGCCGTATGCCGTCACCGCACTGGCACGCGGCATCTCCCCGTGGCAGCTCAAGCTGCGCCATGGTTTGCGGCACGCCCTGATTCCGGCCGCCACGCTGGCCGGCTGGTCGGTCGGCGGCATGCTCACCGGCACCGTCATCGTCGAGCAGGTCTTCGGCAGGCCCGGGATCGGGCAGGCCACCGTCGTCGCGGTGACCCGCCAGGATGTGCCGGTCGTGCTGGGCATCACCCTGCTGGCGGTCACGCTCTATGTTGCGGTCAACACCGTCGTCGACATCGTCTACCTGTGGATCGACCCTCGAATGCGGGTGCGTTAGATGGCAACGACTTTCGCCTTCCCGGGCCGCTCGCTGTCCTCGGGCCTGACCCGCTTCCGGCACACCGGGCTGCTGATCGCCGGATCCATCCTGGTGCTGTTGGTACTGGCCGTGCTGTTCCCCGGTCTGTTCACCGGCCGGGACCCACTGGCCAGCGACATGTCCGACGCCCTCGCCGCGCCCAGCTTCGAGCACATCTTCGGCACCGACCATCTCGGCCGTGACGTGTGGTCGCGGATCGTCTACGGCGCACGATATTCGATCCTGATCGGCGTCGCGTCGACCGTGCTCGGCGTTCTCCTCGGCGTCTTCTTCGGCCTGATCGCCGGCGTCGCCCACCGGCGCGTCGACGAGGCGATCTCAAGGGTCTTCGACGCGGTGGGCGCCTTCCCCGACCTGCTATTCGCTCTGATGCTGATCACCCTGACCGGGCCCGGTACCGGAAATGTGATCGCTGCCATCGCGATCGCGTCGGCACCCCGTTACGGGCGTGTCGTACGGGCCGAAACGCTGCGGGTGCGTGAGTCGGACTACGTCGCCCAATCCCGGTTGGCCATCGCGTCGGCGACCCGACGCACGGTGCGCCACGTCCTGCCCAATGCGCTGGGCACGGTGCCGGTACTTGCCACCCTCGGTGTCGGCACCGCGATCATCGGGGCGGCCGGTCTGAGCTTCCTCGGGTTCGGCCCCACGCCGCCGCTTCCCGAGTGGGGTTCGATGCTCTCCGACGCGCGGCAAGATCTGCGGATCGCCTGGTGGGTCGGATTCTTCCCGGGACTGTTCATCACCATCACGGTGATCAGCGTGTCCATCGTCGGGCGCAATCTGCAGCGCCGCTTCGAACGCAGGTCCGGCGCATGACCGTCACCGCAGCCGACGTCACCACACCCCCACGTGGGCACACCGGCGACGTCCTCGTCGACATCAAGGGCTTGACGGTCTCCTTCGACAGTGTGCGCGCCGAGGATGGCTCGGCACTGCCGGTGGTCTCCGGCGTCGATCTGACCATCCGGCGCGGACGGGTGCTGGCCATCGTCGGCGAGTCCGGATCCGGCAAGTCGGTCACCGCGCGCACCCTCGTCGGCCTGGCCGGTGACGGAAGCCGGGTCCAGGCCGCCACATTCGATGTCAACGGAATCGACACCCGCGGCTACCGGGAAAAGGACTGGCGCGCGGTACGGGGCGCCCAGATCGGCTTCGTGCTCCAGGACGCGCTGACCTCGCTGGACCCGCTGCGCACCGTGCAGGCCGAGGTGTCCGAGGCGCTGCGCCTGCCGCGCCGCCGGCGGGTGACCGCCGTCGAGGAACTGCTGGATTCGGTGGGTATCCCGGACCCGCCCTACCGCCGGCGCAATTATCCCCATCAGCTCTCCGGTGGTCTGCGGCAGCGCGCCCTCATCGCCTCGGCACTGGCCGGCCGCCCCGATGTGCTGATCGCCGACGAACCCACCACCGCACTGGATGTCACCGTGCAGGCCCGCATCCTGGGCCTGCTGCGCACCCTCGCCGACGACGGCCGCGGCGTGCTACTGATCAGCCACGACCTGGCGGTGGTGTCCCGCGTTGCCGACGACGTGCTGGTGATGCACAACGGCGAGGTCGTCGAGCGTGGACCCGTCGCACAGGTCATCCATGACCCGCACCACGACTACACCCGCAAGTTGGTGGCCGCAGTGCCCGGCCGCGGCACCCGGGGCCGCCGGCTCGCCGACCCCGAGCAGACCGCGCCACCACAGGTCGCCATCGGCGAGGAGATCGTGGCGAACGTCGTCGGAGTCGGGAAGTACTACCGACAGGGCCGCAAGAACGAGTTCACCGCCGCCGAGGACATCACCTTCGGCATCCACCGCAGTGAGATCGTGGGCCTGGTGGGGGAATCGGGCTCCGGAAAGTCCACGGTGGCGCGGATCGTCACCGGCCTGCTGGCCCCCGACGCCGGTCACGTCGAGATCGACCAGCCACGGCTCGGCGCGGTGCAGTTGGTCGCCCAGGATTCCGTCGGATCATTCGACCCGCGATTCACGGTGCGCGAGATCATCGATGAGACCGTCGCTCTCGGGCACCGCAAGGGCGCACGCGATGCCCGCATCCGGGAACTGCTGGATCTGGTGCATCTGCCCACCACCGTCATCGACCGCCATCCTCGCTCGCTGTCCGGCGGGCAGCGCCAGCGGGTGTCCATCGCCCGCGCACTCGGATCGGATCCCGAACTGCTGGTGTGCGATGAGGCGGTGTCGGCCCTCGATGTCTCCATCCAGGCCCAGATCCTGGACCTGCTGCTGGAGATCCGCGCCCAACGGAGCACCGCCCTGCTCTTCATCTCGCACGACATCGGCGTGGTACATCACGTCGCCGACCGGGTGCTGGTGATGCACCGCGGCAAGGTCGTTGAGCAGGGGACCGCCGACGAGGTCTTCGACTCGCCCCGCGACCCGTACACGCAGGCACTGCTGAAGGCGGTGCCGACGCTGTGAGCTGTACGCATTTCTGTTGCCACTGAGCAACTCCCGGCCTGTCCCCGTCAAAACATTGGCTGCACAACGTGTGCGGTCCCCTCACGAGATGGAATCACGACATGACCCGAACGACACGACCACGACTCGCGGTACTGCGGTGGGTAGCCGCCGCGCTGGCATTGCTGCTGGCGCTGACCGCCTGCGGGAGTGACTCCGGTAGCACCGCCGAGGGCAACGGCGAGCCCGTACGCGGCGGCACTCTGACCGTCGCGCAGTCGGACTACCCGGAAGAGGGCATCAACCCGCATGTGCGCGGCTGCTGCAGCGAGGTGCAGGTGGTGCGCAACGCGTTCGACAGTCTGGTGGCCATCGACTACGACGAGTCGATCCACCCCTGGCTGGCCGAGAGTTGGGAACGCTCCGACGACGGTCTGACCTACACGTTCAAACTGCGCCAGGGCGTCAAGTTCCATGACGGTGAGCCATTCAACGCGGCTGCGGTGAAGGCCAACTTCGACAAGATCACCGGCGACAAGGAATACGCACCGTCGGTGGCCAAGAGCACCTTCCAGACCCTGAAGTCCACCGAGGTGGTCGACGAGTTCACGGTACGCACCGTGCTGTCCGAGCCGACCGCCAATTGGCTGAATACGCTTGCCTCCCTGCAGGGTTCCCAGATCTCGCCCAAGTCGCTGCAGAACCCGGACGTGGCCGCGGGTGGCGTCGGCATTGCGGGCACCGGACCGTTCATCCTCACCGAGGTCGTCGAAGGCTCCGAGCTGCGGTTCAAGCGCAACGAGGACTACAACTGGCCCTCGTCGCTGGCCTCCCATGAGGGGCCTGCCTACCTCGACGAGCTCGTCGTCAAGGTCGTCTCGGAGCCGAACGTGCGCGCCGGGCTGTTGACCTCAGGTGAGGTCGATGCGATCGCCCAGGTGGCACCTGCCGACATCCCGACCTTCGACGGTGTGGACGGCTTCCAATTCGAATCCAAGCCCTCCAATGTGTCGCCCTACTCGCTGTACTTCAACGTCACCGGTGACAACACCAAGGATGTGCGGGTGCGCCGGGCACTGCGCGAGGCCGTCGACCTGAACCCGATCATCGACACCGTGCTGCAGGGCAGCTCGGATCGGGCATGGAGCATCGTCGGACCGCAGAGCCCCTTCTACGACGCCAAGTACGAAAATGCCTACGGCGGCAATGTGGAAGAGGCCAACAAGCTGCTCGACGAGGCCGGCTGGACCGGACGCGACAGTGAGGGCTACCGCACCAATGCAGCCGGTCAGCGGCTGGTCGTCCGGCTGATCGCCACCGAGCCCAAGCCGCCGCTGTCCACGGTACTGGAGGCCTACCAGGCAGAGCTGCGCACCAACGCCGGGGTCGCGGTGGATCTGCAGTTCCGCGACGAGGGCACCGTCGATGTGGTCCGCGAGACCAACACCTATGAGGCATTCCCGCGGGCCGTCGGCGGCGTCGACATCGGTGTCGTGCTGGAGAAGATCTACGAAACCGGGGGCGCGATCAACGGTCCCAAACTGGAGGACCCGAAGGTCGACGGCTGGCTGGCCGACGGCCGCGGCGCACTGGACCACGATTCCCGAAAGGCCGCCTACGACAAAGTGGCCCAGTACGCGCTGATCGACCAGGTGACCACCCTGCCGCTCTACACCGAGCGCTATAACGCGGCCGCCACCAGCCGGGTGCACGAGATCGAGCGGTGGCTGGACCCGCCGCGCGGCATGGTCAACTTCTGGGCCTACGACACCTGGAAGGAGTAGTTCGATATGTCGGAGCCAATCCCCGTCGCTTCGCTCGCCCCAGGTCTGCCCGAGTTCGGGATCTTCTTCCGGCTCAACGACACCGAGGCCGACCCGGTCCGCCAGTACCACGACGGACTCGACCTCATCGTGCACGCCGAGGAACTCGGTCTGACGACCGCCTGGATCACCTCGCATCACTTCCGCTCCGACAAGGGCACCATCGCCTCGCCGCTGGTGTTCCTGGCCGCCGCGAGCCAGCGCACCAGCCGCATCCGGCTGGGCGCGGGCGTCGTGGTGATCACCTTGGAGAACCCGATCCGGGTGGCCGAGGACGCGGTGATCGCGGATGCGCTGTCACAGGGCAGGCTGCAACTGGGACTCGGTTCCGGGCTGGAGGATTGGGCGTTCGGCCCGTTCGGAGTCGACTGGGATCACCGGCTGCGGGTATACGCCGAGAAGACCGCCGTGCTGAGGTCCGTCCTGGACGGCGACGACCTCGGCGGCGGTCGCCACCTCTACCCGCCGGCCGGCGACCTGCGCCGACGGCTGTGGCGGGTTGCCAGCGATCCGGCGCACGCCGAAGAGATCGGCAAGGCGGGTGACAATCTGCTGCTGCGGTCGTCGAAAGCACTGACCTTCGAGGGGAATCTGACCAGGCACAGCGACGCCATCGACGCGTTCCGCACACACGCGGGGGCGCGCCAACGCATCGCGGCCAGCCGCACCGTCATCGTCGCCGAGACCACCTCGGAGGCGCGCGCGCTGGCCGGTCAGAAGGCCATCGACCTGCACCTGAAGAACGGGAACGGCGAACCCTGGTACGGGGATCCGGATCTGGTGCGCGAACGTCTGCTCAACGATCCCGAGCTGCACCATGTCGACGAAGTGCTGCTGCAGGTGGCTCCCGCCAAATTGACTCTGGCGCAGTGGAAGTCGAGTCTGACGCTGACGGTGTCCGAAGTGCTGGATCCGGTGCGCAAGGAGGGAGCCGGCCACGCGCGGGCGGGGCTGGTCAGCCGATGACACCGGCGCCGTCCGATCAGATCGACGCAGGCTGGCTGGCCGGCCGGCTGGCCGCCAGCAACGCCCGCGAGCTGGGCAGCGGGCTGACCAGATTGATCGACGGCGGCGAGCTGTCGCCCGGCGCGCAACTGCCCACCATCCGCGAATTCGCCAAGGTCGCCGGCGTCAGTCCCGGCACCGTGATGTCGGCGTGGAGCCGGGTCCGGGACACCGGGAGGTTGGAGACCCGGCGCCGCGGCGGGACGGTGGTCGCCGGGGTCACCGGACCGTCCGGTCGCAACGGATCGGTCTTCGAGTGGTCGCACGTCGAAATGTCCTTTGTGACACCCGATCCGAAGCTACAACCAGATCTTCGTGCGGCACTGGCATCGGCCCTGGACACCGAGGAGCTGCATGCCGCCCAACGCGCCTACATCACTCCCCGGTTGCTGCGCTCGGTGCAGGGCGGCTGGCCATTCGCCGCGCAGGCCTGGAATTGCGTGGGCGGCGGCAGCGAGGCACTGGTGCTGGCCAGTGCGGCGGCCGTTCAATCCGAGGGATCGGGCGCGCCGCGGCTGATCGCGGTCGAAGAGCCGGTCAGCCCCGGATATCTGGACATCCTCCGTCATCTGGGCATCGAGCCGGTGGGAGTGCGCGCCGACGAACAGGGACCGACGGTGGCCTCGGTGGCTGCCGCCCTGGAGCGTGGTGTCGCCGCACTGGTACTGCAGCCCAGCGGGGCATACGCGGTGGCGGGCTCCCTGACGGCCACCCGGGCGGCCGAACTCGCCGCGCTGCTGGCCTCGCGGGCGACGGTCACCTGGGTCATCGAGGACGACAGTGCAGGACCGCTCGCCTCGGGGGAGCCCGCCACCCTCGGTGGCCTGCTGCCGGCCCGGGTGGTGCGGATTCGTAGCTATTGCAAGGCTTTCGGTATCGACCTTCGGTCCGCGGTGCTCGGCGGGTGCGCCGAACTGGTGGAACGGACCATCCGGCTGCGCAGTTTCGGGATGGCCTCCAACAGTCGTATCCTGCAGAACTCGCTGGCCGGTCTGATCGAGGACGAGTCCACCACCGATGTCATGCGGCGGGCGCGGGCTGCCTACCGCAGACGGCGTGAGGCGGTCCTGGCGGCCTTCACCGATGCCGGGCTGAACGCGTCGGCCGGCCGCGATGGATTCGTGGTGTGGGTGCCGGTCCCCGACGAGACGGCGGCGCTGATCAATCTGGCCAGGCAGGGCATCGTCGTGGCCTCCGGGGCGAAATCGTTCATCAACCCGACCGCCCGTCTGTTGCGGATCTCGATTCTGCAGCTGCCCGATGATCCCGACCTCATCGAGGGTTTGGCACACGCCGTCCGTGCGGCGATTCACTCCGCGGACAGTGAGTACTTCGACTGACGGCGTGCGGTCAGAACTGGACGCCGCGGGTCAGCGCGCCGTCGACGAGCAAATTCGTCCCCGTGATGAAGCTCGCCGCCCCACTGGACAGGAACACCACCGCGTTGGCCACTTCCTGCGGGGTCGCCATCCGGCCGGTCGGATTGAGGGCCAGTGCGGTGGCGAAC